>JAPLCL010000021.1 GCA_026392265.1 Actinomycetota bacterium | reverse complement strand
AGCAGCGCGTCGGCGCTGATCACCGGGCCGACGCGGACACGGGCCTCCTCGGGCGGCCCGACGGCGAGGCTGCGGGTCGCCTCTGTGAGCCTGCTCACGAAGTCGTCGTAGGCCGCCTCGAGCACGATCACCCGCGAGGCGGCCGAGCACTTCTGCCCTGAGTAGTGGAAGGCCGAGAGGACGATCTCGCTCACGGCCACATCGAGATCGGCGTCCGCGTCCACGATGATCGCGTTCTTGCCGCCCATCTCGGCGATCACCTTCTTGACTCCGTCGGCGGCGGGGTTCTGGGCCGCCCGGCTGATGATGCGCAGCCCGACCTCCATGGAGCCGGTGAAGGCGATGAGGTCCACGCCGGGGTGACGCACGAGGAAGTCGCCGATCTCACCGCCGGGAGCGGGCAGGAAGTTGACCGTGCCGGGCGGCGCTCCGGCCGCCTCCAGGAGGCGCGCCATCTGCGCGGCGATCAGCGGCGTGGGGCCGGCCGGCTTGACGATCACCGGGTTCCCGGCGACCAGCGCCGCACTCGTCATGCCGGTGAGGATCGCGAGGGGGAAGTTCCACGGCGCGATCACGAGCGCCACGCCGCGCGGCTCGTAGAAGGAGACGTTGTGCTCGCCGGGCACGTGCCCCATGCGTCTGGGCTTGCCCAGGCGCAGCATCTCGCGGCCGTAGTATTCGAGGAAGTCGACGGCTTCGTCGAGGTCGCCGTTGGCCTCGCGGCGCGTCTTGCCGGCCTCGAGCGTCATGAGCGCCGCGAGCTCGAACGACTCGGCGCGCATGAGCGCGGCGGCTCTGAACAGCACGGCGGCGCGGTCCTTGGGCGCCGCGTCGCGCCACGCGGGCAGCGCCGCCCGCGCCGCGGCCACGGCGGCTTCGGCCTCGGCACGGCCGCCGTAGGCGACCGTGCCGAGGACCTCGTTCGGGGCCGCCGGGTTCACCGACGCCAGGGTCTTCGCGGTCTCGATATCGCGGCCGCCGATACGCAGCGGAGAGTGCGCTCCGAGGCGGCCGCGAACCGTGACCAGCGCCGCATCGTAGGCCTCGCGGTTCTCGCGGCGCGAGAAGTCGGCGTGCGGCTGGTTGGCGAACGGCGCCGGATCGTCGGGGTCGGTGGGGTCGACGCGGGGAAGTCGCGGCGGGTCGGCGCCGAAGTCAGGTGACGTCGTGGGCGCCTGAATGAGCTCCTCAACGGCGGTGCCTTCGACGAACGTCTGCCGCAGAAAGGAATCGTTGGCTGTATTCTCGAGCAGCCGCCGCACCAGGTAGGCCATACCGGGGATGAGCTCGCCGACCGGGGCGTACTCACGCAGACGCAGGCCCATGCCGCGGATCGCCTGTTTGACGGGCTCGCCCATGCCGTGCAGCATCTGGATCTCGAAGGCAGCGTCGGCGAGCCCCAGCTCCCGTGCCGCCTCGATGACCGCGGCCAGCGAGCGCACGTTGTGGGTGGCGAAGGCCGGCCGCACGTGCACGGTCTCCTGCAGCATCACCCGGGCCAGCTTCTCGTACATCGCATCGGTGTCGGGCTTGTGCGTGAAGACCGGTACCGGCCAGCCTTCCTGCGCGGCGAGCACCGTTTCGTAGTCCCAGTAGGCGCCTTTGACGAGCCGCAGATTGAACACGCGGTCGCGCTCTCTGGCCCACGAGAGGAGCTCGTCGAGGTCGCGCTGCGCGTCGCGAAGGTAGGCCTGCAGCACGACGCCGGCGTCGTGGTAGTCGCGGAACTCGTCTTCGTCGAGCAGGGATGTGAAGACGCTGAACGTGAGGTCGCGGTAGCGAAACTGCTCGAGGTCGAGGGTCAGCGCCGCACCTGTCTCGACGGCCCTGCGAAGGATCGGGCGCAAGCGGTCCTTCACTGCAGTGACGCTGCCGGCAAAGTCTACCGCGTCGATCTGTGAGTACAGCGAGGTGATCTTGAGGCTGAGGTTAACCCGTGGCAGGGACCCCCAGGCGCTGTCGTCGACCACGGGTCGCGGCGTCCAGGCGGCGGCTGCGGCGGCGAGGCCGTCGAGCAGCGCCACGTAGGTCTGCTGGTAGGCGTACGCCTCGGCTTCGCTGAGCGAGGCCTCGCCGAGCACGTCGAGGGTGAAGCCGGTGCCGTGGTCGCGCAGCGCTTTGAGGGCCGGGATGGCGCTGCGCGCGTCCCGGCCCACGATGAACCGCTGCGCGAAGCCCTTCATCTGCCGCTTGATCACGCCGCTCGCCAGCGGCGCCAGCGGCGAGTGGTCTCCTGTGAGGCCGATGCCCCAGCGCAGGACCTTGGGGGCGGCGACACCTTGCTGCGCGAAGTACTCACGCAGGTGGCGGCTCATCTCGCGGCGGCTGCGCAGCGTGGGGAAGACGTCGACAAAGCGCAGCATCTCCACCTTGAGTCGCTCATCCGCCATCGCCCACTCCATCATCTCGCCCTGCCAGCGCTCGGGCGAGAGCAGCGACGGCTTGTCCTCGCGGGTAGCCGCAAAGATCCGCCGGGCGGTGGCCTGGATACGCTCTTCGTTGGTCCTGCCCGCGTCCATGGCGTCGGCCTCCTCCGGGCTCAGGGTGGGGCTGTGCCGATTGTACCGCCGCGGCGCCCGCTCCCATCGCGGGCGCTCAGCCGGTACAATCCGCACAGCC
>JAPLCL010000267.1 GCA_026392265.1 Actinomycetota bacterium | reverse complement strand
AGCGGTCGTAGCTCCACTCGAGGCCGCCCTGACCGACCACGTCGCCGGCGGAGTATCCCTTGAAGCGCTGCTCCTTGAGCTGCTCCTTTGTCACTTCACCCATGTTGCCGAGCAAGTGTGCGGCCAAGGAGCCGTGCGGGTAGGCGCGCAGAAAGTTCTTGCGGATCTCGACACCGGGGAAAGAGGTGGTGTGCTCGAGGATGTACGACATCGCCCTGCGGCTCACGTCCTCCTTCACGACGATGAGGTCGTAGGACACCGCGTCTCCGGCGACGATCTTCGCCCAGGTCAGGGGGATCTCCGCCGGCCAGCTGGGGCGCAGGTGGTCCATGATCTCGGTGCGTATCTTGCCGGGGCGCGTGTGAAGCACGCCCGCCAGTCGTTCGATCTCGCCGTCGAGCTGCCCGTCGGGCACGTCCATGAGGCGGAAGCCGACGGCCAGACCCGGGCGGTTTTCAACGATCACCTCTCCGTTGCGATCGGTGATGGCGCCGCGCGGAGCCACGAGCTTGACGGAGCGCAGGCGGTTGTCGTTGGCCTGCACCACGAACTGCTGCCCGCTGAGGATCTGCAGGAACCACAGGCGAAAGAGAATGATGGCGAAGAGGACCACGGCGATGCCGACCATGATGGCCACCCTGAGGGCGACGGACGGCAGCTGGATGATGGGCTTGTCGCGACGGCCGGTGCGGATCGGCCGATCGCGGCGCCCGGAGTCGCTAGAGGGCCCGAGCAACACGCAGATCACCTGCCCCTCGCAGCCAGAGGCGCACGACCAGGTACAGGGGCGCAGCCAGCAGCGTGTTGAGGATGAGAGAAGGTACGAGGACGCGGCCCAGGAAGAAGCCGAGCGGCACCTGCCGCGCGAGCAGATACTGGGCCATGGCGAGAAGCACGTCGGCGAACAGTGTGGCCGCGAAGGCGCTGACCAGCGGCGCGTACCCGGCCGAAAGATCGGCGGTCTCGGCGTAGCGCCCGGCCAGGAAGCCGACGAGCACGAAGACGAAGGCGCTCAGGCCGAGAGGCTCCATGAGCGCGACAGCCACGAGTGTGCCCGTGAGAAAGCCGAACACGGCGCCGATCTCCGAGCCCTTGAGCAAAGCCACGCACACGACGATGATCAGGGCGAAATCGGGGTTGGCGCCGAGGACGCGGATGTTCGGCGCGACCGTTGTCTGCAGAAGGGTCGCGATCACCAGCGTGACGACAAGACGGGCGATCTCGCCGCCCGACGGCCACTCGCGCTGCTCCCTGTCGGCGGAGGTGCGGGCGAGCCTCATCGCGCGACCACCTGGACGAGGTCGAGCTTGCGGAAATCGACGAACGGGTCCAGGGAGATGCTCTGGTACAGCTCAACGTCCTGGACGCCGACGCTTTCCACGACCCCGATCGGGATCCCGCGCACGAACACCGATCCGAGGCGCCCGGACGTTCCGGACGTGACCACGTACTGCCCCACTTTGACGCGTTCGTTCTTGTCGACGTACTGCAGCGTGACGTCGCCGGTCACGCTGCCGGCCACGATGCCCTGCGGGCCTCCGTTGGCGTCACCGGGAACGACCATGGCGTCCACGTAGCTGCTCTGGTCGGTGATGAGCGTCACCTGGGCGGCGTTCACGGCCACCTTTGTGACGCGGCCGACCAGCCCGGCGCCATTGACGACCGCATCGTAAACGGTCACACCGCTCGAGCTGCCCGCGTCGATGGTCACCGTGGAGTACCAGGCCGTGGTGGAACGCGCCACGACGCGGGCCGTGACCAGCCGGGCGTCGCCGGGGAAGATCTTGTCGCTCTGCAGCGCGACCAGGCCGCGCAACTGCGCGTTCTCGTCTTGCGTGGTGAGCTCCTTGGCGACGCCGGCGCGAAGCTGCTCGAGCTCCTTCTGCAGCTTGGCGTTCTCGGACTTGGCGCTGAACAGATCGCCGGTCCAGTTCCAGGCGTCGCGGAACGGCTTCGTGGCGCGCGCCGTGCCA
>JAPLCL010000166.1 GCA_026392265.1 Actinomycetota bacterium | reverse complement strand
GACCGGAGGAGACGGAACGTGACACCGGAAGCGCCGGCGAAGGCCAAGCTGAGCAACTCCGTCGAGCCGTTCATCCTGCTGTTCAGCCTACTGTCGCTGCTCAACATGGCGGCCCTGCTCCTGCCGTGGATGGCGCCGGCGACCGTCAAGCTGCTGGAGATCTTCGACCTCGGGCTGCGGATGAAGCGCGCCGCATCGCCGCGCGCCTGCTTCATCCGCGGACGCGGCTGGCTCGATCTGCTCGGCTCGGTCCCACTGCGGAGCTCGGCGAGCTCAGGACCGAGCTGGCCGCGATGCATCACGAGCTGACGGCCATCCGCGAGCTCCTGAACCTCGATGAGCGAGGGGGGTAGGGGTCGCGCGCGGGGAGCAGCGCCCGGTGCTCTCGCGCTAGCTGCGCGAGACGGGCGGGATCAAGAGCAGGATGATGATGGTGATCCCCGGGAGGAAGCACGCCAAGAGGCCCCACAGGAGCCCGCTGCGACCCTTGCTCCGAGCGATGGCGATCGTGATCGACAAGAAGATCAGCCAAGCGAAGACGAAGACCAGCCACCAGAAGAACGACAGCGCTGCAACGATCACTCCAACCATGTGTACTCTCCTCGATGAATGACAGGTATGACGGACGGCACATCCTACCTCACACCTGTCACACGCCCTAGCAGCGCGGGCATCCCAGCTGCGACACGTTGCCGGTGGAGCAGTAGCGGCCGGACGCGCGAGATCTACCGGCCGCTGGCCACGCTCGCCGGTGGCCTTGCGGCCTGGCAGGCGTTGCGACGGGCGGTGCCCGCAGCGGTGCTCTGGGCCCACGTCGTCCGACTACGACGCCTGCGCGTTCCCGATCTTGGGCTTCCCCACCGGCGCCTTGGCCTTCGACTGCGGCAGCGACGAGGGGGCCACGAACGTGCTGCCCTTCGGGCTGACCTTCACGGCCTTGTGCAGCGCGCTGCCGTGCAGCAGCTCGCTCCATGAGAGGAACCAGACGGTCCA
The DNA here is from genome assembly GCA_026392265.1 of Actinomycetota bacterium. GTDB lineage: Bacteria > Actinomycetota > Thermoleophilia > UBA2241 > UBA2241 > CAIXSE01. Next base: position 7,756 of record JAPLCL010000166.1, on the reverse strand, counting down.
GCCGTCGTCCCACTTGCCGGCCACCGGGCTGCCGCTGACGGTCACCGGGTCGCCGGGCACGGCGAGCTCGTAGTAGGTCTGCGCGTGCTCCGGCGAGAGGTTCACGCAGCCGTGGCTGACGTTGGCGTAGCCCTGCACGCCCACCGACCAGGAGGCGTCGTGCATGTAGTTGCCGCTCCAGGTGAAGCGCACCGACCACGGCACCTGGATGTCGTAGTCAGGCCCCACCATGTGGGCCGGGTTCTGCTTCTCGATCGTCAGGTAGGTGCCGTTGGGCGTGTCCTTGCCGGGCCGCCCGGTGCTGATCGGCCACGTGGCCCACAGGCGCCTGTCCTTGTAGATGCGCACGTGGTGGGCGCTCGCGCTGGCCACGGCGATCAGCGACTGCCCGATGTCGAAGTCCTGCTTGAGTGTGTGATCGCCGTAGACGCCGGGCGCGCCCTCCACGCCGTCCAGGTGGCCGACGAAGCGCACCTTGGTGTGCTGCGGCCAGTAGGCGCGCGGGCGGAAGTAGAGGGTGGAGCTCCCGTCCCAGTACCAGGCGCCGACGACGCGCTTTGAGGCCCACAGGTGTAGCGACTGCTCCACGGCCTTCTTGTCGGTGATGGGCTTGCTGAACTGGAGGATGACCGGCATGCCGACGCCGTAGGTGAGGCCCTGACCCTGGAAGATCTGCGCCGAGAACGTAGTCGCGGGCTTCAGCGTGCGGAACCTGCCGGTCTTGGTGACGGTGCGTCCGGCGGCATCGAGAGCCGTGACCTTCACCGTGTAGCGGGTGTCGGTGTTCAGGGCCCACGGGCTGTGCCAGGAGGTCGCAGAGCTGTTGAGCGTGCCTTTGACGGCGTCGCCGGAGGTCTTGACGCTGACCGTGACGAGCGTGCCGCCGCGCACCTGTACGGTGATGCCCTTCTGCGGCTTGGCGCTCTCGCTGCCGCCTCCGGGCTTGATGGAGATATGGGCGGTCGGCGTGGAGGGGGAGGGAGAGGGGCTCGAGGAGGCGGAGGGTGCGGCGCTCTGCCCGCAGGCGGCGAGGAACAAGCCGAGGCCAAGGGTCGCCGCGGTGGCAGCGAGTACTCCTCGGCCGCACGTCAGCCAGAGAAGGCCACTCTTCGGCTGCGCTGTTCTTCGCAGGGTATGCGTGAGCCTCTCCTCCAGTAGTCGGCGGCAGTGCCCTGATGACGCGCCACGCCGCCGAGCATCTTGTTCCCACAGCTGGTGAGGAGAAAGCATACCGACCCCGGCCCGGCGTTGCCTGGGCGGTGTCTCCGAGACGGAGCTCCTGCTCTCCTACGGCCGCGTCAGCTTCGCCTCGAAGGCGGGCCCGTTGGCGGGCAACCACTTTGCGACGATCGTCGAAGGCAACGAGAACCTGCGCGCCCTGGGCACGAGTCTCCTCTGGGACGGCGCCCAGAAGATCGTGGTCATGTCGGGGTAAGGCGCTTGGGAGCCGTGGCCTTGTTCGAGTCAACGGGGCGGCAGGGGGGCCCGCAGTATGGAGCCGACGGAGATCGCTGATGGATCCGACACCGGGACCTTCCCGGCCGACCTGCGGACCTTCGTCGACGAACGGCGCTGGACGTTCGCCAGGACGATGCCCGAATGGCCCCACGAGTACATCGTTCGGGCTCAGACTGCCCCCCGCCCTCAGCTCTTCGCGGGAGTTGAGAGCCTCGACTGCACCACTCCTTCGCCTTCAGTGGCGGCCGCGGAGCCACAGGGGGACCACCGGGGCCCACAGCAGGAACAGGACCGCCACCACGGCGATGGTGGTCCGCGGGCCGAGCAGCGGCACGACCGCCACGGCCGCCATGGCCCCGAGCACCCGCGCCGTGTTGAAGCCCAGGTCGATGGCCGTGAACACCCTTCCGCGGTAACGGTCCGGCACCGCGCCCTGCGCGAGCGTGTCCGCGGGCACCCGCGTCCAGCCGTAGGAGACGCCGAGGAGCACTGCACCGACGGTGAGCGCGAAGGCTACCGCGTCCATCGTCACGACGGCGGGCCACAGGCCCAGGGACGCGAGGACGAAGGCTACGCCGATGAGCAGCCGGTTGGGCATGAGGGAGCGCAGCGCTCCCGCCGTCAGGAAGCCGAGCAAGACACCCACGCCCCCGGCGCCCACGAGCCCTGAAAACGAGACGAGGCCACCGCCGAGATCCTCCTTGATGACCACGAGCACGGTCGCGATGACGATCACCTGCAGAAACTGGCCGGCGGCCACCGTCAGGACGGGAGCCAGGGCGGCCGGCGTGCGGCCGATGCGCCGCAAGCCGTCGGCGAGATCGACCATGACCGCCGCGAGCTCGCCACGCAGCACGCCGGCGGGCTTCTGCGGCGGCAGCGCGCTGGAGAGGCGCGCGCTGACGAGCGACGTTGCCGCCCACAGTACGCCCGAAAGGGCGATCACCGCCCAGGTGCCGGCCGCGGTCGCGACGAAGCCGCCGGCGGAGATGCCGCCGAAGAGCGCCACCGTGCCTACGATGGACGCGATCGTGTTGGCGGTGAAGAGCAGGGCGTCGTCGGGCGCCAGTCCCGGTTCCGGCGCCTGCTCCTCGGCGCCGCCGACCACGCGGGGGATCACCGCCGCTGTCGTGGCCTGGAAGAGCCGGTTCGCCGAGAACACGATGAGCGCCCCGGCGTAGACCGCGCCGCCGCCGATCCCGGGCAGTGCGAGCAGCGCGGCTGCGGCTCGAACGAGCGGGAGGGCCACGAGGATGGGGCGGCGGGGCCAGCGGTCGACGAAGACTCCCGCGAACGGCTCGAGCAGCGCGAAGGGAAGCAGGGAGAGGGCGGTCGCCACCGCGAACCCGCGCACGGTACTCTGCGACTCCGGCAGGAAGACCACCGCGTTGAAGATCGCCGCCAGAAACGCGCCCTCCGCGATCTGGCTGGCGAAGCGGGCCGCGAGGAGGACGCGGAAGTCGCGGCGACCGAGCACCATACGCGCACGATCGAACCTGCTCTCAGTCAGAGCCGCCTCCCTTCTCGTCCGCTCCGCTCTCCGTCACGCGCCCGGCTCACCGTCTCTCTCCACGCCCGCTGCCTCAGGGCGCGTACAGCTCGTCGATCTCGCCGGAATACAGGTGCAGGAACTCGTGCCGCCGCAGCTTGAGGGTCTGGGAGAGCTCGCGGCCGACGCGGAACTCCTCGAGCCAGAGGCGCACGCGGTGCACGCGCTCGTAGGGCGCGAAGCGGCGGCGGTCGCCGCTGATGGCGTTCACCAGAGAGCGGTAGTGCTTGACGACGCGCTCGTCCGCGATGAGCGCCGCCGGCTCGTCCGCAGGCAGCCCCAGGCTGCGGGCGAGCCCCTCAAGGTGAGCGCGGCTCGGCGCCACGAAGGCGGCCAAGTACGGCCGCCCCTCACCCACCACCACCGCCCTGTCGAACCACTCGCTGGCGCAGAGCTCGTTCTCCAGATAGGGCGCGTTGACGTTCTCGCCGTTGGTGAGCACGAGCGTGTCGTCGAGACGGCCCAGGACGCGCAGGCTGCCGTCGGCATGAACGAGCGCCAGGTCGCGGGTATCGAGCCACCCGTCCGCGCTCAGCACCTCCGCCGTACGCTGCGGATCTTTGTAGTACCCGCGCATGATGTTGGGCCCGCGGACGTGCAGGCGGCCCACGTCGCCGGGGCGACACGGGCGGCCGTTCTCGTCCGCGAGGCGGTGCTCTACGCCGCGGATCACGCGGCCGGCGGTGCGCAACATGCGGCGATGAGGGTCCCTCATGGCGATCACGACGATGGCCTCCGTCATGCCGTAGCCCTCCAGCAGCGGCATGCCGGCGGCGTCGAAGAACTCGTCCACAGCGTCGGGCAAGGGGCCGCCGCCGACGCAGGGAAAGCGCAGGCGGCCGCCGAGCCCGGCCCTGACTTCACGGAAGACCAGACGGTCGGCGAGTGCGTGGAAGGGAGCGAGGGCAGCCGCCTGCACCAGCGCCCACGCGTACGCGCCCGCCCGCCGGACCGGGCCACGGCGCCGCACCGCCGGCTCGCGGCCCGAGAGCGTACGCCGCGCACGCGCGGACGCCAGCGAGCGGGCCACCAGCCAGCGCACCAGCCGCCGGCGCGCGGGCTTCAAGCCGTCGATCCTGAGGAAGACGCCCTTGTAGAGCTTGACCCACAGCTCCGGCACTGAGGCCATCACCACCGGGCGCACCGCCATCAGGTCGCCGCGCAGGTGCAGGACGTTGCTGTAGTGCACGCAACATCCTTTGCTCAGATACATGAGCTGCATCTGACGCTCGAGGGCGTGCCACGGCTGCAGCAGCGTGAGCACCCGCTCGCGCTCGATGTGCAGCAGCTTGGGGAGCTCGAGCAGGTTGAGTCCGTAGTTGGCGTGGGTGAGAGCCACGCCCTTGGGGGCGCCGGTCGTGCCCGAGGTGTAGATGATCGTCGCCAGGTCCTCGGGCAGCACTTCCGCGCGTCGCCGCTCTATCTCAACGGCCGACTCCGGCCACGCCGCCTCGCCGAGCGCCATCAGCTCGGCAAGGGTGTACAGCGAGCGCGCGCGGTCGCCGGTGGGCGAGGGTCCGGCTGCTGCGGCCGGGTCGCCCCCGCCCAGCGGGCCATCGATGATCACCGCCGCCCGCAGCCCGGGTAGCGCCTCGCGCACCTGCGTCAGCTGCGCCGCATCCTCCACGATGACCACGGCGGGCTCCGCGTGGCGCAGGATCGCCTCGAGGATGTCGGGCGGCGTGTCTGAGGCGCGGGGCACATCTACGGCGCCGAGAAAGTGGATGGCGAGGCTGCACACCATCCACTCGGGGCGGTTGTCGCTGATCAGGGCGACGAGCTCTCCGCGGCGCACACCGAGCGTCCGCGCGAGGGCGAGCGCAAGCACGCTCGCGCGGCGGTCGAGCTCCTCGTAGGTGAACGCCGTGAAGACGTCGTCCACGCGCCTGCTGAGCGCCGGCTCGGCGCCGTAGTCGGCGACCCAGCTCGCGAACAGCCGCGGCAGCGTCGTCGCCCCTGCCGTGCCCGGATCCGCTGCTGATACTCCCGTCATACGCCCTCTCCGCAGGGGATCGCCGGCCATCCACGGCCGGCTCCCCGCCATTGTCCCCGAGCGCAGTCCCCTGTCAACTGAACACGCGGCCACGCCCGGCCCCACCCGTCTCCGGCGAGAGCGATCCTGGGGGAAGGCTGGTGGACCGCAGGGAGTCGAACGCCGGCCGGTTCGCGGCCGCATCGGCGAGCCGGTTCCGCTTGAGTATGTCGCATCACGATGCCAGCGTCGTGGCGCTCGCCGAACGCCTGGCCGAGGCGAAGGTCGCGACGCTCGACCAGCGTCACTTTCGCGCGGTGCGGCCGGCCCATGTCGAGGCGCTTGAGCTGTTACCATGAACGCCTCGGGCGTGGCCCGTGGTCGTAGCGGAGGAAGGGACTGATGGGGGAGCCTGCAGCCAAGTCGTCAGACTATGACGTCATCGTCGTGGGGTCGGGGCCGGCGGGCGTCTCGGCGGCCATCAATGTGGCCAACCGCAAACGCACCGTCGCCTTGATGGGTGGCCAGGCGCCGTTCGGCCGAATTCGCAAGGCGCCGTGGATCGCGAACTACCCCGGGTTCACTTCCGCGAGCGGAGAGGAGCTGGCGGCCGCATTCGAGCGCCACCTCGACGAGTTCGACGTACCCGTCATCGGGGAGAAGGTCTCGAAGATCATCCGCGCCGAAGACGGGTTCGTCGTCTTCGGCGAGCGGGAGGTCTACCACGCCGGCGCCGTGGTGCTCGCCACGGGCGTCTACCGCGAAGCCGAGATCGAGGGTGAGGAGGACCTCGTGGGTCAGGGCGTGAGCTACTGCGTCACCTGCGACGGCAGGCTGTTCGCGGGGCGCCGCGCGGCCTTCATCAGCTACTCCCCCGAGGGCGAGGAGGAGGCAGCGGCTCTCGCCGAGGACTTTGGCGTCGAGGTCACGTACCTGCCCCTGTACCAGGGTGACTACCGCCTCCCGGAGGGCGTGCGCGTGCTCCCGGGAGCACGCCCGACACGACTGGCGCGAGCGGACCGCCACATGCTGGTGTCGCTGCCCGGCGAGGACCTGCAGGTCGATGCGGTGTTCATCTACAAGAACAGCGTCTCTCCGCGTACCCTTCTCGAAGGCCTGGCCTCCGACGGCCGCCACGTGACCGTCGGCAGGCGCATGGAGACCGACGTGCCGGGGGTCTTCGCGGCGGGCGACTGTACGGGAGAGCCGTACCAGACGGCCAAGGCCGTGGGCGAGGGGCAGGTGGCGGCGCTCGAGGCCGTGCGCTTCCTGCGGAAGCGCACGGAGACCCCCTGAAGGCGAGCGTGCACACGAAGTACGGCTCACCGGACGTCCTTCGGCTCATGGAGGTCGACAGACCTGTTCCGAAGGACGATGAGGTACTGATACGAGTCCGCGCGACCACCGTCAACCGCACCGACTGCGGTTTTCTTCGGGCTGAGCCCTTCTTCGTGAGGGTCGTCAGCGGCGTCCTCAGGCCCAAGGCGACCATCCTCGGCAGCGAGCTGGCCGGAGAGGTGGAAGCGGCAGGCAAGGACGTCACGTCGTTCAAGCGGGGCGACCAGGTCTTCGGGCTGACCGGCATGCACTTTGGCGCCCACGCCGAGTATGTGTGCCTGCCCGAAGACGCTGCCATCGCCACGAGACCGGCGAACATGGACTACGAAGAAGCCGCGGCTGTCTGCGATGGGGCGATGCTCGCGATCGCGTTCATCCGGTGGGCGGATCTGCAGGCAGGGCAACGAGTCCTTGTCAATGGAGCCGACGGATCCATCGGTTCTGCCGCCGTGCAGCTCGCCACGTACTACGGGGCGCGGGTGACGGCGGTGTGCAACACAAAGAACCTGGAGCTCGTGAGATCCCTGGGCGCCGACACGGTCATCGACTACACGCGCGAGGACTTCACCAGGAGCGGCGGAGCCTACGATGCCGTCTTCGACACGGTCGGCAAGAGCTCGTTTCGCCGCTGCAGCGACCTGCTCAAGCCGGGTGGGATCTACCTCTCCTCAGAGCTCGGCTTTCTGGCGCAGAACCCCCTGTTGTCTCTCTGGACCCCGGGGATCGGCGGCAAGAGGATCAAGTTCCCGATCCCCAAAGTGAGCAAGAAGGACGTGCTCTTCTTCAAGGAGCTCGTCGAGGCAGGCAAGTACAAGGCGGTGATCGACAGACGCCTGCCCCTGGAGCGTATCGTCGAGGCCTACCGGTACGTCGAGACTGGGCAGAAGACCGGGAATCTCGTGATCACCACGTAGCCGCCCGCGCTCCTTGCTGAAGCAGGGCAGAAGCCGGTCGCCTGCACCTGATCGACTTCGCCTCATCGTTGGGGTTGGGTGCTGCAAACCAGGGGTACATTTTGTTTGCTTATGACCACTAAACCGAGAGGCAGACCATGAGTATGCCGTACGCATGTCCTCACTGCCGCGCCGACTTCAGCACCTTTGACGCCCTTCAACACCATGTCTCGTCGTCTCATCTCGAGGCGCACCCCGACCACAAGTTCCGCTGCACGACGTGTGACGCAGCCTTTATGGACGAGATGAAGTGGCTCAAGGAAGAGGAGACCTCGGAGGCTAGGTAGGACTTCGCCCAGAAGCATCCGGGGCTGCTGCGGCCGGCTCGTCTGACCGCGGCAGTCCCGGTGCGTCTGCGGAACGCCAATTGCGCCGTGCCCCCACAGGCCGCCGGCGGCACGACACAGGAGCGCCCAAATGCCCACATCGAAGGTAGACGTCCGCGCGCGTCAGGCGCCGATCCGGCAGCGCTATCTCGATGATCCC
>JAPLCL010000003.1 GCA_026392265.1 Actinomycetota bacterium | reverse complement strand
CCGGGCTGCGGCGTACGGCTCCGGAGGCCGGCGGAGGCGTCGACGAGCGTCGCCTCGCCGCCGGCGTTCTCGAGTGTCTTGAGCAGCGGCCCTTCGAGGCCGCCGCCGTTGATGATCACCAGGTCGGCGGTGGCCACCTCGCCGAGGTCCTTCGGGGTCGGCTCGAACGAGTGCGGGTCGGTCTCGAGAGGCACGAGCGAACGCACCTCGAAGCGGTCGCCGGCCACGTTCTGGGCGACGTCCGCGAGAAAGCTCTCGGCGGCGACGACGTCGAGAGCGCCGCCGCTCGCCGCACTGCTGCCCGCCCCGCACCCGGAAGCTCCCTGCACGGCGGCCACGGCCAGGAAGCAGAACATCGCAAAGAAGAGCAGGGCCGCGGCGCGCCGGCTTGGGCAGAGCGCCCTCATGCGCCGTCTGCGGCCGCCCGGTGCGGCCGCCCCGCGCGCTCGCCGCACGCCGGGCACTCTCCGCTGAGCTGCAGGAAGTGCTCGGTGATGCGGAAGCCGGTCTGCCGGGCGGCGGCATCGACGACTGCTCGCATGTCACACTCGGTGAACTCCATTGCTCGGCCGCAACGGCTGCAGACTACGGTGTGTCCGTGCGCCGCGCCGGCGGGCACGAAGGCTTCGCAGTGGTCGGGCCCGTGTACGCGGCGCAGGGCGCCGATCTCGCTGAGCAACTCCAAAGTGCGATACACGGTCGTGAGGCCCAGCTCGGGGCAGCGTACACGGGCGGCGTCGAAGACCTGCACGGGGCTCACGCTCGACGACGCCTCGGCGACCGCGTCGAGCACGGCGCGCCTCTGGCGCGTGAGACGCAAGCCTCGCGCCGCGAGTGTCCCCGCGATCTGGTCGGCGTCGAGCGCCACTGCACGCCTCCTATCATCTGAAACTGAAAACCGTTTTCATTTTAGCAGGAAGTGGAGCGTAGCAGGCGGAGGGCAGGTGCGCAACGTGTGCACGGCGCGCAGAGTGGCGGGCGCTCGCCCGCGGTTGGCTCAGTGCGGCCGCGTGTACGGGCAGGCGGCGATGCAGATGCCGCAGATCTGTGCATCGACGTTGCCGAAGAGCGTCATCTGGTGCCGGCAGGCGGCGGCGTCGAAGAGGTCGTCGCGAGCCATGCCGGCGCGCCACTGTACGTCGCGTCCGCAGCCGGCGGGGCAGGCGTCGACGCAGGCGCGGCACTCTTCGCAGCGGCTCTCGACGATGGCGTCGCCGACCGGCAGGTCGAGGTCGGTGAACACGGTGGCCAGGCGGACGGCCGGGCCGAACCGCGGAGAGACGAGGAGCGCCGTCTTACCGATCCAGCCGAGCCCGGCGCTCGTCGCCGCCGTCTTATGCGGGAAGGGCTGGTTGCCGTTGCCGCTGTCGGCGCCGGTCGCCGCGATGCGCTCGGCGGCGTGGCCGTGCACCCGCAGCACGTCAACGAGCGTCCCGGTGGCGTCGTCAAGCGCGAGGTTGAGGCGCAGGTACTCCTCGTAGTAGTCCTCGGTGGGTCCGTGCCGCAGACCACGCACCACGAGCTGGTCGACGCGCATGATCAGCGAGATGGCGATCGCGTAGTCGGGGGCCAGAGGCAGGCGCGGCGTGTTCGCCGCGACGCCCCACGCGTCGACACCTTTGGTCCTGAGCAGCTGGCCGATAGCGTGCCGGTCGAGAATGCTGAGCATGTGACCCCTTCCGCAGGCCGGCCTGTAGTGGCTGCTGCCAGAGGACGGCCGCCCCCGTCCATCCTCGCACCCGCAGCCTGAAGCTGACAATGGACGCGAGAACGGACATTTGACGCCCGTGTTGTCCGTTCTGGCTGGCTGGGTGGGGCCTTCACCCGACTCGCAGGGCGCTGGATGGGCGCCGGAGCACGAAGTGGTATGGCACCGTAGACTTGTGCTGAATTTCACATGTCGTTTCTTTTGCTACGGACGCGGTGATACTCCAGACGAAGGCAATCAGCGGAGGAGGTGAAGACCATGGGTCCCGTCCCCTTCTACAAGACCAGGGTGAAGCGCCAGGATCCCAGCCGTCGTAAGTGACGGATGAACACGATGAACAGGACGAAGGACATCGTGTCGCCACCCGAGAGGGGGACGTTCTCGAAGCAAGGACCGTCCCCCTCCTGGCGTACGAAGTCGGCCGACGCGGCGCGCGCGCCGGGGAGCGTCAGACGCCGCGGAAGCGGCGCAGGCGCAGACTGTTGGTGACGACGGTCACGCTCGACAGGCCCATCGCCGCGGCCGCGTAGATGGGGTTCAGGAGCACGCCGAAGGCCGGGTAGAAGACGCCCGCCGCCAGCGGGATCAAGGCCACGTTGTAGGCGAAGGCCCAGAAGAGGTTCTGCTTGACGACGCGGATGGTGGCGCGCGACAGCGAGATCGCCGTGGCGACGCCGCCGAGCTCGCCGGACATGAGGGTGATGTCGCTGGCCTCCATGGCGACGTCGGTGCCCGTACCGATGGCGATGCCGATGTCGGCCTGGGCGAGCGCCGGGGCGTCGTTGATGCCGTCACCCACCATGGCCACCCGCTTGCCCTCCGCCTGCAGGGCCTTGACCTGCGCCGCTTTCTGCCCCGGCAGCACTTCTGCCACCACCCTGTCGATGCCCACCTGGGCGGCGATGGTCTGTGCCGTACGCCGGCTGTCGCCGGTGAGCATGACGACCTCCAGGCCCATCTCGCGGAGCCGGCGCACGGCCGCGGCCGACCCCGTCTTGACGGTGTCGGCCACGGCGATGGCGCCGGCCGGCTCGCCGTCGACCTGCACGGTGATGACCGTCTCGCCCTCGCCGGCAAACTCCTCGCTGGCGTGCTCGGCGGCGCGGCCGGTGAGGCGCTCGTTGCCGGCCACCACGGTGCGC
>JAPLCL010000157.1 GCA_026392265.1 Actinomycetota bacterium | reverse complement strand
CTTCTTGAGGTCGTGGAACGCAACACCAGTGTCGTCGAGGCGTTCCGGTACGCCGACGACATCCTGCGCCAGGGCGTGCAGGGCCTCACCGACCTCATCACGGTCCCCGGTCTCATCAACCTCGACTTCGCCGACGTGCGCACCATCGTGAAGGACGCGGGTACGGCTCTGCTCGGCATCGGCATCGCCGGCGGCGAGAACCGCGCCCAGGCCGCCGCCGACATGGCCATCCACTCGCCGCTCCTCGAGACGTCCATCGACGGGGAGCATGGCCTGCTGCTCAACATCACCGGCGGCAGCGACCTCACGCTTTTCGAGGTGAACGAGGCCGCCGGGGTCATCAGCGAGGCCGCCGACGACGACGCCAACATCATCTTCGGGGCGGTCGTCGACGAACGCCTCGAGGGCAAGATCTCCATCACCATCGTGGCCACCGGGTTCGGTGAGCACGCTGCCCGGGCCGCTCGCGACACCACGTCGGCGGCCGCGCGTCCTGGCGGGCGCGACGCCGTTCGTCGCGAGCATCCCGCGGACAAGGGTACGCCCTTCGGACCCGCGCCCTCGTTCGACAGCGGCGATTTTGAGATCCCGTCGTTCGTCAATCAGCCGGAGGACTGACGAGCGGAGTCCTGCTCAGCGACAGCGCGAGCCGGTCGAGTGAGCTCGCGGGAGGCGACGGCGATGCCTGCTGACGCCGTTGCCGTGGCACGTCCCGTCGAGTTCGAGCTCGATCTCGACGTGTTCGACGGGCCGTTCGATCTGCTCATCACGCTGATCCTCAGGGACGAGATCGACATCTGGGAGGTGCGCGTCTCGCGGATCATCGCCGAGTACGTCCTGAAGCTTGCGGACAGCGGCGAGTTCGACCTCGACGCGACCTCTCAGTTCGTGGTGTTGGTCGCGGCGCTGCTCGAGATGAAATCGCGCCTGCTTCTGGAGGAGGAGGTCGAGGAGGAGCTCGAGGACCTCGACCCCGACGAAGCCGCCGAGCGCCTTCTGGAACGCCTGGTGCGCTACAGCCAGTTCAAGAGCGTCGCCGGCGCCCTGCGTCTGCGCTGGGGCGAGCACAGCGCGCGACTGTATCGAAGCGTCCCTGTGCCGCCGGCCCTGCTGCGCCGGCCGGCCCCCGCAGGGGCCCTACCGGCGTCGGCCCTGCCGGCGGCCCTCGCGCCGCTGCTGCGCGAACCGCCCGTGCCCGACACCAGCCACCTTGCCGATCTCGCCGTATCACTCGTCAAGGAGCTGCGGCGTCTTCGGCTCATCCTCGGCGATGAGGGCGAGTTCACGTTCGCCGCGGTCGCGCCCGAAGACCGTCTTCAGCGCGCCGTGACCTTCTTCGCCCTGCTTGAGCTTCACTCCGGCGGCGAGGCCGTGCTTCGCCAGAAGCGTCACCTCGGCGACATCGTCGTCAGCCGCGTCTCGCGGCCGACGCTGGTCGCCGCCGCAGTCTGAGCTGTGGCCGGATGACGCCGGCCGTCCGTCTGCGGTAGCATCGACTGCACCCGGTCACCCCTTCGACCCTGGACCTCATGCACGCACTCGCCCGGCGCCTCGAGGCGCTCCTGTTCATATCGTCGCGGCCGCTCCCTCCTGACGAGATGGCGGCGGCATGTGGCTGTTCCACGGCCGCGGTCGACGAGGCGCTCGCCGACTTGCGCGTCGACTACACCGCCGAGCGGCACGGCGTCACGCTGCGCGACGTGGCCGGCGGCGTCACGTTCGCCGTCGCCGACGACTGCGCCGAGGACGTGCGCCGGCTCACGGGGGCCGAGCGCCCGGACGATCTCACGCCGGCGCTCCTCGAGACGCTGGCCGTGGTCGCCTATCTTCAGCCGGTGACCCGCGCGGAGGCGGCCGAGGTCCGCGGCGTGTCGTCGGAGTGGGCGCTCGGTTCGCTGGAGGAGCGCGGCCTGGTGGAACAGCAGGGCCGCGCCGACACGCCCGGCGCGCCCATCCTGTACTGCACGGGCACGCGCTTCCTCAAGCTGTTCGGGCTGCGCTCGCTGGAGGAGCTGCCGCCCCTGGAAGAGTTCTCCCTGCAGGCGGCCGAGGTCGACGCGATCCGTGCCCGTCTGCACGCCAACGCCGAGAGGAGGCGGGCGTGAGCCAGCCTATGAACCTGGTGGTCTACCTGGCGCGTGCGGGCCTGGGCTCGCGCCGCTCCTGCGATGAGCTCATCCGCAACGGGGCCGTGACCGTCAACGACGAGGTGGTGACCTTCCCTCGCCAGAAGGTGGAGCCCGAGGACGTCGTGCTCGTCGACGGCGAGCCCGTCGAGGCGCGCGAGCTCCGCTACTTCCTCGTCAACAAGCCGCGCGGAGTCGCCAGCACCCGCCGCGACCCGCACGCCGAGCGCGTGATCGTGGATCTGGTGCCCAACGGGCGCATCCTGTTTCCCGTGGGGCGGCTCGACGTGGACACCACGGGTCTGATCATCCTGACCAACGACGGGGTGCTCGCAAACAGATTGATGCATCCCCGCTATGGCGTGCCTAAGACGTACGTCGCCCGCGTGCACGGCAAGGTGAGCAGGCGCGCTCTCGGTACTCTGAGGCAGGGGGTCGACCTCGAGGACGGTCTCACGTCGCCGGCCGAGGTCAACCTCAAGAAGCAGAGTGCCAAGACGGCCCTCGTCGAGATCACCATCCACGAGGGCCGTAAGCGCCAGGTGCGGCGGATGCTCGCGGCCGTCGGTCTGCCGGTGGAGGAGCTCCACCGGCGGCGCTACGGCCCTATCGCCGACAAGGGCCTCGAACCGGGCGGGTATCGCGAGCTGGCCGGCGACGAGGTCGAGGCGCTGCGCCGCGCCGGGGAGGACGTGGCCGTGGCCGTCGGCGAAGAGGTCGAGGGCCAGCCGCTCCTGCTCGCGGCGGAGGCGGCGCCCGCGGCCAAGCCGATCCGGGTGGACGTGCCCGAAGCGATCGTCGAAGTGGCGGCGGCAGACGATCAAGGTCGGGAGACGCCGCTGGACGAGTCCCCGGTGCCGGCGCAGGATGATTCTCATGCCTGACGATAGCCCACGCCTGTATGCGTTGCGCGGCGCGACGACCGTGGAGCGCGACACCAGCGCCGACATCGCCGAGCGCACGGCAGAGCTGCTCGGCGTGGTCCTCGATCGCAACGACGTCGCCATCGACGACATCGTCAGCGTGATCCTCAGCGCCACCCCGGACCTGCGCGCCGACTTCCCTGCGGTCGCGGCGCGCAGCATCGGCCTGTCTCACACACCGCTGCTGTGCTGCCAGGAGATCCCCGTCGAAGGCGCCGTGGAACGCTGCGTGCGCGTCTTGCTGCATGTCTATCTGCCGACCGGCTCCGACGTGCATCACGTGTACCTGCACGGCGCCCGGCAGCTGCGCCTCGACCTTCCGGAGTAGACGTGGGTATACACACTTTCATCGAAGGGAGGGTCAGCTGAGCATGATGGTCATCATGCACGAGACGGCGACTGAAGAAGAGGTCGCCCATGTCGTCGCGCGCGTCGAGGAGGTCGGCGCGAGCGCCCAT
>JAPLCL010000241.1 GCA_026392265.1 Actinomycetota bacterium | reverse complement strand
CGCATGGACGTGCAGTTCGTGCTGCACGCCGCCGGCATCCTCTCGTCGTTCAACTGCTACTCGCCGGAGAAGTTCGTCATCGACGACGAGGTGCTGAGCGCCCTGCGGACCGCCAAGCAGCCCATTGTCATCGACGACGAGTCGCTGGCCCTGGACGTGATGGCCTCGTGCGGGCCCGGCGGCACCGTGCTCAGCCAAGCACACACCCGGCGGCACGCGCGCGACGGCCGGCGGGGTTCGATCATGAACCGCGACCCGTACCAGGCCTGGCGGGGCCTCGGCGGACAGGATCTGTCTCAGGTGGCTGCGCGGCGCATTGCCGAGTCGCTGGAGGCATACACCCCGCCTGATGACCTCGACCCGGTGGTGCGCCGCCGGCTGGACGCTTACTGCCTGGAGTGAGCTCCGCTCGCCGGGCCCACGCCCGCGAAGCTACCGTCCGGGAGTGCGGTCAGCGAACACTCGAGCATCTTGTGGAAGATGCGATACGGGTTTGCGAGGTCGATCTCGGGGTCGATGGCGGCCTGGATGGCGAGTCCGTCGATGACGGCGGAGAGGACTTGGGCGAGACCCAGGAGCTCGGGATCCCCGAGAGCGCCTGCCGGATCGGCCATGCCCAGCCATTCGAGCTTCACGCTCCAGTACCACGCGTAGAGCGAAGCGATCCGCCGGCGCAGTGTCTCGTCGCGCAGCACGTGAGGCAACAGCTCGAAGAACACGCGGAACTCCTCGATCGCGGTGTCCATGCGCCGCATCTCCTCGACGAGTCGCTGGGTCCGCTGCTTAGGGTCGACGTCCTTCATACGGTCATGCGAGGCGATGTACTCGTCGTGGATCACGGAATCGAGGACAGCGGCGACGAGCCCGGCCTTGTTGTCGAAGTAGTACGATATCATCGCCTTGTTCTCGCCCGACGCCGCTGAAACTGAGTTGAGGGTGAGGGCGTCGAAGCCATCGTTCGCGATGATGCTCTTGGCCGCGACCAGCAGCTTCTGCGCGGTCTCCGGAAGGGCAGAGAGAGGATCCTCGAAGGTGGGGCGCAGATGTCCGCGGCTCGATCTGGGGGTCGCGGCACCCGTCGCCGCACGTTGAGAGGCCGCCTCCGACGCGCTTGACATCGCCTTCTCCCCTGGTATCCAATCAGCGACTAACTGACCGGTCGATTAGCCAGCGACCGCTATCCTATCAGACGGGTCAACTGGAACGGACGTAGGCCGATCGCGACGGTCGCAGGTCGTCCGTGTTGAGAGTACGCTCGCGGAACCAGCGGAGGAGAATCGATGGCTTTCTACAGCGGAAACGTGCTCCGGCTCGACTTGACGGCGCTGCGCGCCTCTGTCGAGCCGCTCAACGCGGAGTGGGCGCGCCTGTTCGTGGGCGGCAAAGGCCTGTTGTTGCGCTACCTCTTCGAGGAACTGGCCCCGGGCACCGACGCGCTCGCCCCCGAGAATCCGCTGATCCTGGCGACGGGGCCGTTCGCCGGCACATTGGCGGCCACCTGCTCGCGTCTGGCCGTGGGCTGCAAGAGCCCCGCCACGGGCACGCTCCTCGACTCCTACGTAGGCGGCTCCTTTGCCCCCGAGCTGAAGTTCGCCGGGTATGACCTCGTGGTGATCACCGGCCGTGCGCCTGAGCCTGTCCTCGTGCGCATCACCGACGACAAGGTCGAGTTCGTACCCGCCGAGGGCCGCTACTGGGGTCTGGAGACGGCCCAGCTCGAGGAGCTCATCCGCACGGAGATGGGGCCGGGCGCCAAGGTGCTTTCCACCGGCCCGGCCGGCGAGAACCTCGTGCCCTTCGCCTGCCTCTCCACCGACCAGTTCCACAAGGCCGGCCGCGGGGGCGCGGGAGCCGTGATGGGCAGCAAGAACCTCAAGGGCGTGGCCGTGCGGGGCACGGGCGCGGTCACGGTCGGCGACGCCGGAGCCTTCACGCGCGACATCCTGCGCCTGCAGAACGAGCGCGTACTCACGGACGACAACGCTTGGACCTACGAGGAGGGCACGCCGTTCCTGGTAGAAGCCGTCAACGGCGCCAGCGCCCTGCCCACGCGCAACTGGCGCACGGGCACGTTCGACGGCGCCGGGACGATCGGCTCCGCGGCGCTGCTGAAGATCCGCACCAAGGTCCGCGCCTGCGCGCAGTGCCCGCTGGCCTGCCGGCAGGTGCACGATTTCGGCGACTACATCTGCGAGGGCCCCGAGTTCGAGACGCTCGGCTTGTGCGGCTCCAACTGCGGCATCAGCGATCTCGCCGCGATCGCGGCCTTCAACCGCGAGTGCGACGACCTCGGCCTCGACACGATGTCGACCGGCGCCGTGGTAGCTCTGGCCATGGATCTCTGCGAGCAGGGCGTCGCCGACTATGGCCTGCGCTTCGGCGATACCGACGCGTATCTCGAGGCGCCGCGGCTGATCGCCATGCGCCAGGGTTTCGGCGCCGAGCTGGCGCTCGGCGCCCGCGACCTTGCCGAGCTCAGGGGCCGACCCGACCTCGCCATCGAGGTCAAGGGCCTGGAGATGCCGGCCTACGACCCGCGGGGGACCTTCGGCATGGGCCTCGGCTACGCCACCTCCGACCGCGGCGCCTGTCACATGCGCGCCTTCACCGCCGGCGACGACATCCTCGGCGGCGCCGGCGCCGCCGATTCACTGGCCGGCAAGGCGCAGCTTGTCGCCGACCAGCAGGACTTCAGCGCCGTCGCCTGGACCGGTGTGTGGTGCGCCAACATGGCGCTCGACACCGACTTCCTCGGCGTCCACTTCAGGCACCTGTGGGGCCGCGAGACATCGCATGAGGAGCTCATGACCATCGGCGCCCGCATCTGGAACCTCGGCCGGCTGCTGAACCTGCGGGAGGGCCTGTGCCGCGACGACGACCGCCTTCCCGAGCGGATCCTCAGTGTGCCCCATCCTGATGGCGTGGCGGCCGGCAAGGCGGTCGGCGACGAGGCCTTTCGCGAGTCGCTGGACGAGTACTACCGGCTGCGCGGCTGGGACGCGGAGGGCGTCCCGAGCCCCGAGACTCTGAGCAGGCTCTCGCTGGCCGAGCTGGGTCATGCCATCTGAGCGAGAGGTGATTCGCCGGCAGACGGAGTTTCGCCGCGAGCGCTTCGATCTCGCCGGCCGGGCGCTGACGATGGAGGCCGTCGTCACCACAGGTAACGGCGGGCTGGACATGCTCGCGTACCGTGCTGTCCCCGTCCCAGCGCCGGGGCCGGGAGAGGTCCTGCTGCAGGTCCTCGCCGCCGGCGTCAACACCACCGACATCAACACGCGCCTCGGCTGGTACTCCTCGAGCGTCACTGCCGATACGCAGAGCGCCGCCGAAGCAGGGGAACGCGAAGTGCTCGCGAGCGACGACGGCGGATGGAGTGTGCCGACGCCGTTCCCCCTCATCCAAGGCACGGATTGCTGCGGGCGCGTCGTGAAGGTCGGGCCGCGCGGCGACAGAAGCATCGTCGGTCGCCGCGTACTGGTGCGGCCCTGCATGCGCCCACTCGGCTTCGCGTCGATGGAGACCATCTGGATGGCCTCCGACTTTGACGGCGCCTTCGCGCAGTTCGTCAAAGTGCCCGCGTCCGAGGTCTTCGCGGTGGACTGCGACCTGAGCGATGAGGAGCTCGGCGCGATCCCGTGCGCCTACGGGACCGCCGAGAACATGCTGC
>JAPLCL010000102.1 GCA_026392265.1 Actinomycetota bacterium | reverse complement strand
GCCCATGAGGGCGGCCGGGACCATGCCGAAGAAGCTGAGTGCCGAGTACCGGCCGCCGATGTCACCGGGGTTCACAAAGATGGCGCGGAAGCCTTCGTCCAGCGCTTCCGCCTCGAGCGATGAGCCCTCGTCGGTGATCGCCACGAAGTGATGGCCGGCGTGATCCCCGGCAAGCTCCTGCAGGCGCTGGTAAAAGTAGGCGTGAAAGCAAGCTGTCTCGGTGGTGCCGCCCGACTTGCTGGCGACCACGAAGAGCGTGCTCTCGAGGTCGACGGCCGCCTCGACGGCGGCTACGGCGGCCGGGTCGGTGGAATCGAGCACGTGCAGGTCGAGGTAGCCCGCGCGCGTGCCGAGGACGGCGTGCATGACTTCCGGCGCCAGGCTGGAGCCGCCCATACCGAGCAGGACCGCGGAGCGGTACCCCTCGGTACGCAGCTCGTTGACGAACGCTGTGAGCCCTTGGATCTCCTCGCGAATGCTTTCGAAGACGCTGAGCCAGCCGAGCGCATTGGCGACGATCTTCTGGTGGGCGTCGTCGTGGGCCTTCCAGAGTGTGGGGTCGGCCGCCCACAAACGCTCCGAGAAGTCGGCCGCGGCGAGCGCCGCCAGGCGCTCCTCCACAGCGGTCTCGAGTGCTTCGTGCCCCATCTCAGCCTCCTTCACCGGCGAGCAGGGCGCTGCGCTTCTGCTCGACGATCGCCACGACCTTCTCGAAGGCCTGCGCGAAAAGCTCCACACCCTCGCCCTGGAGCTGGGCGCCCACGCGCTCCATGTCGATGCCCAGCTGGCCGAGCTCGCGCAGCGTGCGGTGCGCTTCGTCGAGGTGACGGTCGACCGTCCGCGCGAGCGTGCCGTGGTCGTTGAAGGCCTTCCAGGTGACCTCCGGCAGGGTGTTCACCGTGTATTCCCCGATGAGCTCGTCCACGTACAGCACGTCGGAATAGCCGGGGTCTTTGGTGCCGGTGCTCGCCCAAAGGATGCGTTGTACTTTGGCGCCGGAGGCGGCGATGAGCTGCCAATCGCGGCCGCTGAGGTAGCTGCGAAAGCGCTCGTAGACGACCTTGGCGTTGGCCACCCCGGCCGTGCCCTTGAGCGCTGCGAGCCGCCGCCGCTCCGCCACGTCGGCGGCGGCCGCGATCCTCTCGTCCAGCAGACTGTCCACCAGCGTGTCGACGCGCGACACGAAGAAGCTCGCCACCGACGACGTGGCGCGGATCGTGAGATCGTGCTGCAGCCGGTACTCGAGCGCGTCAAGGTAGGCGTCGGCGACGGCCTCATACTGACTCATCGAGAACAGGAGGGTGACGTTGATATTGAGGCTCTGCCGCAACGCTTCCAGCACCGCCGGAACGCCCTCGCGGGTACCGGCGATCTTGATCAGCACATTGGGGCGGTCCACGGCGGCGAACAGGCGCTGGGCCTCGGAGATGGTCTTCTCCGTATCGAAAGCATAGGCGGGTGAGACATCGATGGAGACGAAGCCATCCTCGCCGCCGCTGCCCAGATACAGGGGCGCGAGCACGTCGCAGGCGGCGCGCACGTCTTCGACCGCCAGGCGGTCGAAGATCTGCGCCGCGTCCAGGCCCTCGCGCGCAAGCGCGAGGATCTGGTCGTCGTAGCCCGTCCCGCCGCCGATGGCCTTCTCGAAGATGGACGGGTTGCTGGTGACGCCGCCGAGGCCGTCGCGGTCGACCATCCTCCTGAGGCCGCCGCGAGCCACAAGCTCGCGGCTGATGTAGTCGAACCAGGGGCTCTGGCCGAGCCGGCGCAGTTCGGCGATCCTGCTCTCAGCGGGAGGCACGGCGTTCACACTCCTTTCGCCAGCGTAGCCATCACCCTGGCGTCGTCGTTGTCGTGAGCGTCACGAGGGCCGCGTTGTGGCTCCGGCGCAGAGCGCCGGCCCTCCGCGCGGCCTCAAGCTAGTCAATTCCCTTCGCGGCCGCTTTTCAAGGATGAGCTCGGCGGCGCAGGGCTCAATAGTCCCCCGCCTCCGGCACGATACAGATGAACGACAGCGGCTCGTCCGCCGTGGCGCGGAACTGGTGTTCGTGGCCGGCCGGTACGTAGGCGTACGAGCCGGCCTCGAGCGCGTGGTCCGCGCCGTCGAGGTACAGCACGCCGCGCCCGGCGGCGATGAAATTGATGTGCGGCCAGTCGTGAGCGTGCTTCGGCGTGTGCCCGCCGGGGTCGACGTCGAAGAGCCGCATCACCCAGCCGTCCCAGCCCTCTTCAGGCGAGACCAGCACGCGCTTGACGACGCCCTCGATACCGTCGCCGGCCATCGGCAGCGCGGCTACGTCGGTCTTCTTCCCAACCACCCAGCGATCGGCCATGCATGTCTCCTCTTCATCGCACGCCCATATTTGCTGCGACTCTACCCACTCGGACCAAACGCGACCCCAGGCGCCACGAGTCTCTCTACACAAACGTCGCGATCTCCTCCGGCGGCTTCCTGGTGATCGCCGGCACCTGTGCGTGCGTCGCCGGATAGCCCACCACGAGGACCAGGAAAGGCCGCTCGTGCGCCGAACGGTCCAGGACGTCGTTAGAGAATGCCATCGGACGCGGCGTGTAGGTAAGGGACACCAGACCGGCGTGGTGGACGGCCGCGATCAGGATGCCTCTCGCGCTGCCGAGCGACTCGTTCACGTAGTAGTGCTCGGCCGCGCGCCCGTCCAGGAGCACGCCGTACTTCTGCGCGAAGACCACGATCAGATACGGGGAGGTCTCAGGGAACGGCTTCTGCTCGTCGGTGCCCAGCGGAGCTAGCTCGTCCAGCCATTCCGCCGGTGCCTTGCGCTGGTAGAGCTCCGCGCTCCGTCTTCTCCGCCCCCAGGCGTATCTCTCGCTTCACTGCCGCGTCGCCGACCGCGACGAAGTGCCAGGGCTGCCTGTTGGCGCCGCTGGGCGCGATACCGGCCGCGCTTGACGACCACGGTGGTCTGCGCCTTGTCCACGTCGAGGATCGGCATGCCGCGGATGGGGCTGCCCTTGTCGTCGCGGGCCGCCGGGTTGACGACGTCCTTGGCGCCGATCACGGGGGCATGTCGGCAGGTTCGTCGACGACCCGTGCCCATCGATGGGAGCCGGCAGCGACTCGACCGACCAGCGCACAGAGACTGCGAAGGTCTGCCTCTGGCTCTCCCGCCTCTTCGCAGGTCTCGAGCTCCTGCGTTCCGCACCGTCACATTCCCCCTCAGAAGCTCCAGGCGGACTGCCCCATTCTCCGGACTGATCGGCTCAAGGAGAATTTGGCTCAAGCTGCCGGGCATGACGTCCCCCACGCGAACGCGGAATCATGGTCCCGCGCGCACTGCCGCCCATCTCAGGAGTCTCGTATGGGGATGGTCTGCGCCGCGGCGATCGTGAGTCCAAGCATGTGGAGGGCGGCGGCCTTGTCCCCTCTGCGCCCAACGAGCCCCATCCCGTCCCTTCTGGCCGCACGGATTCGGGTTGCAGAAGGGTTGCAGAGGGCCATGTTGGAGGTCTCTCGGAGGGCTCGCAGGACACGATCTCCCTGCACATGATGGTGGACCGTAGAGGGCTCGAACCGCTACCCTCCGCCGTGCGGATCAAGACCGGCCCACGTCGCGCGACAACGGTGACCGGCGGTGATCCGGCGTCGCACGGGGTGTAGCGTGAAGCGGCAGGGAGGATCTTCCTGGCGAGTGACCAGATCTGACCGCAGCCGACTGTCTCAGGAGGTGGGACATGGACGAGAAGCCGTTCCAGGCAGCACACATCTCGGAGATCGAAGGGCGGCTTGTCGACGGCGGGCCGCTGGCGCGAAGGCCCGTGCGCGAGCACTTTGACATCGGCGCGTTCGGCGTGAACGCCTTCACGGTGGCGGAGGCCGGAGAGGGACTCGTCGAGGCTCACGACGAGCTCTCCGGCGGCGCCGATGGTCACGAGGAGCTCTACTTCGTGAGCGCCGGTCACGCCGTGTTTTCGGTGAACGGCGAGGAAGTCGACGCCCCGGCCGGCACGTTCGTCTTCGTCCGCGACCCGGGCGCCAGGCGTTCCGCCGTGACCGCCGCCCCCGACACGACGGTGCTGATCGTCGGCGCGCCCCGAGGTCGAGCCTACCGAGTGGCGTCATGGGAGTACGATTCCGCCGCCTTCGCACGCTACGGACAGAACGACTACGAGGGTGCTCTGGCTGCCTTCCGGCAGGGCCTTGCCGAGTATCCCGGCAACGCCGGCGTGCTCTACAACATGGCCTGTGTGGAGTCGCTCGAAGGAGACACGGTCGCCGCCCTGGGCCACCTGCGCGAGGCACTGGCCAGCGATCCCGAGAGCGTGCCGGGCTGGGCGACCGACGACACCGACCTCGATGCGATCCGCGGGGACGAAGGTTTCCCGCTCTGAGCGACCACCGGAGGTAGCCGTGTCCACCGACGCGCGAGAGCCGGCGAGCTACCAGACGATCGCCGAGATCGACGAGGGCGCGCGGCGAGCCGCGGTGCTCGAGGCGGCCCTTGAATTGGACGTGTTCACCGCTATCGGGCCGCGCACGATGGACCTTCAGGAGGTGGCGCTCGCCATCGCCGCGGACCCGCGCGCGCTGGCCGTCCTGCTCGACGCCCTCTGCGCACTTGGACTGCTCGACAAGTCCACCGCGGGATACGGGCTTGGGACGGCGGCGACGGCCTTCTTGGCACGCGGCAGCGAGTCGTTCGGCGGCGACGTCGTCCTGCGAATGTTCGCCGCCCGCCGACGGCTCGCCGACGTGGTGCGCAGCGGCAGCGCCGTGGCCGATCTGGTCGCGCTCTCGGGCGGCGACTTCTGGGCCGAGTTCACGGCGCAGCGGCTCGTCACCTGGCCGGAGGCGGTGGAGGAAGAGCTCGCCACGTGGCGCGAGCTCGGCATGACGCCCGGCCGCTTCCGCGGGGTCCGCATCCTGGACGTCGCCTGCGGGTCGGGCATCCGTAGCTTCGGTCTGGCGCGCGAGGACCCTGAGGTGAGAATCGTGGCTCTCGACTCCGCCCCCGTGCTGGAGATCGCGAAGCAGATCGCGGCCCGCATGGGCGTCAGCGAGCGGATCGTATTCCAAGCCGGAGACGTCACCAGCAGCGATCTCGGCAGCGGGGAGTTCGACATGGTGCTCCTCAGCTACCTGCTGTACTTCTTCACCCCTGAGGACGCGCGAGGACTCCTGAGCCGCGTGCGGCGGGGCAGGCGGGCTTCGTCGAGATCGTGCGCCGCGGGGAGGTGATCATCACAGCGGTCCGGCCCGCTTGAGGCGATGCGTCCGGTGGACCGCAGGGGGGTCGGACCCTCGATCTCTGCCGTGCCGCGGCCTGCCCCTTAGAACGGGCCCCCGCCCGCCTCGACGCGGTCAAGGAACTCGGACAGCACCTCCAGGTAGCGCTCGGTCTCCTCAAGGTGCGGGAAATGCCCGCTGTTCTCGAAGATGACCCACTCGGAGCCGGGTATGCCGCGATATACCGTCTCCATGACATCGGGGGTCGCCTCGTCATAGCGGCCCCCGACGACCAGCGAGGGCACGTTGATGCCACCAAGCCGGCTCACGACGTCCCAGTCCTTGAGCGGACCGGTCACGCACCATTCACTCGGGCCCCACATCGCGTAGAAGGCGTCTTCTCCAGGCTTGCCGGCTATCCGAGCAAGGCACTCTGGGTACGGGTCGAGACGGCCGCCACAGTGACGACGAGAGTAGACCCGACACGCCTCCTCATACTCAGACGAGTCGGTCGTGCCCGCCACTTCGTGCTCCAGGATCGTCTGTTGTACGTCAGGTGGAAGCTCGGCGACCAGACGTCGCATCGCCGCCTCCCACTGAGGTACGCTGGCTCCGGTGTCGGCGAGGATCAGACTCGCCAGACCCTCTGGCTGCGTCAGGGCATACTCCATCGCCAGCATGCCTCCCCACGAATGGCCGAGGATGTGGACGCGGTCCAGCCGGAGAACGCGACGCAGGCCGGCGAGTTCGTCGAGGTAGAGAGCTACCGTGTAGATCGACGTGTCTGTCGGGACGTCTGAGTTGCCGCAACCCAGCTGGTCGTAGAAGACAAGCCGGCGTCCGGTGGCTGCCATCGCCTCCAGCGGCTCGAAGGAGTCCCACGTGAATCCGGGGCCGCCATGCAGGCAGATCAGGGGCAGCTTCCCTGGCTCAGGCGCCGTGCCCACCACCCGGTACCAGATCCTGTAGCCGCGGAAGGGAACGTAGCCTTCCTCGGTCGAGACTGGCGTGGACATGGCCTTTCTCCCTTCCCCGGATTTCGGCAGTCTCCGAGACCGCTCCCCACGGCGTGCATCTCACGAGTCTCGCAAGACGAGACGTATACTCCCGCGCGGCGAGGAGCTCAAGCGTTGTGGGTGGTGAACATCAGGAACGGTATGCCGAAACGCACAGTCGGCTGAAACGACAAGGCGATGATCAAGAATCGCGCAGCCTGCGCAAGACCCCAGATGCTGACTCCCCCGTCTGTGTAAGACGCTACCACCGAGATTGGAGGGCGGCTATCGCAGTCCGTGCAAGCCGCGTCACAGACCATCGATCGGGCGGTGCACGGCGTGGTCGCTCAGACCTTCTTGACGCCCGCGATCAGCTTGCTCACCACGTCCTGGGCGTCGCCGTACACCATGCGCGTGTTGTCGGCGTAGAACAGCTTGTTCTCGATACCGGCGAAGCCGGCGCCGCG
>JAPLCL010000293.1 GCA_026392265.1 Actinomycetota bacterium | reverse complement strand
GGCAGCAGGACGCGCAGGCGGTCACGGATGGTGATGCCCGGCGCGACGATCAGGAACGAGTCGCTGAAGCGCCCATCCTGAGGGTCCTCGATCTTGTTGAGTGCATGCCAGGCGATGAGCATCGCCATGACCACCGTCTTGCCGCTGCCGGTGGCCATTTTGAGAGCCATGCGATCGAGCTCGGGATTGGCCGCCTCGTTGGCCTCGCGCAGCTTGTTGGTCAGGTACTGCTTGCCCGACCGCGCCACGCACTCGGTGAGGTAGATCGCCGTCTCTGCGGCCTCGATCTGGCAAAAGAAGAGGCGGCGGTCACGGTCGCGCCGTTGCCAGTACTCTAGCAGGCGGCGCGTGGTGCGCGTGACTCCCGGGTAGTCGCGCCGGCGCCAGTCGCCGACGGCCGCGCGCACGTCGTTGATGTAGTCGTTCTCGCGACGCCGGTCGTCGGTCCACTCGGTGCCCAGCTCGAGCTGCTTGCCCTTCTTCTTGGGCTGCGCCACGGGGATGAAGTAGGCGCTGGGGCGGCGCGCCTCGACGATCTCGTCGGTGATGCCGTCGTCGGTGAACTTGAAGTGCCTGCCCGGCTCGAGAAACGCCGAGTTGATGACCGGGTTCTCGATGACGAGCTGACGCACGCCGCACCCTCCACGGTCTGCAGGCCCGCGCCCCGGGCCGAAGACTCGCGGAGCTCCGGGGGACGCCCCACGAAGTCTATCGGATGAGGGTGACAGAAGGGAGAGTAGAGCCCCCGACACGGAGCGTTCGGCATGTTCAGTGCAGCGCGTGCCTCATGCATTACGCACCGATGAGCGTTTGCAGCCTCATGAGGGCGGCCGAAGTGGTCTCCTGCGGCACCGCGCAGAGCAACTCGGCCCCTCGCGCCCGCCAGTCGAGGCTCTTGGCCTGATCTGCGAGTACGACGCCCTCCACGGGACAAGCGTCAGGGAGCCGGACCTCGAACGGGTAGCCCTTCACCTGGCTGGTGATCGGACACAGAATGGCCAGGCCGACCTTGCCGTTGTAGGCCGCCGGAGTGAGGACCAAGGCGGGCCTGCGTCCGGACTGCTCGTGGCCGACGGCGGGATTCATCGTGATCCAGATGACGTCACCGCGCTCGGGGATCCACGTGGTGCTCACCAGGCCTCCGACCCCTGGGCTGGGCCGGTGTCGACCTCGGCGTGCAGGTTGGCCTCGGTGACGCCATCGAGCAGCTCCTCAAGACTGAGGGGCCGTACGGACACTGGCTCGACGAGAAGCCCTCCGTCGACCAAGCGCATCTCGACAGGAGAGCCATCCATGAGGCCGACCTCCTCTGCGAACGACTTGGGGATCCTGACAGCCAAGCTATTGCCCCACCGCTGGACCTTGGTGTTCACGGCGACCTCCTCTGGGCGGTATCTACAATGAGTATACCGCACCGGGAAGGCTGTGCCGTACAACGTAGCCGAGCGGTGGCAAGGGGAAAAGAGTGACGATCACGCCGCCTGGTTGACGTCCCGTCAGATGGGTGTTGGGACGACCGCTCAGCCCTCGTGCCGCTCTTTCTTCGGGGCGCGGCCCATGAGGTCGGCGACGCACTCCCGCGGCGTGCGCAGACCCTCGAGCACCTGGTACACGTTCTCGGTGACCGGCATATCGATGCCGAGCCTGCCCGCCAGGTCGTGAAGGGCATAGGCGGTGGGGATGCCTTCGACGACCTGCCCGACCTGCTGCTGGACCTCTGTCGGCGAGGCGCCCTTGGCCAGAAGCTCGCCGGCGAGGCGGTTGCGGCTGTGCCGTGAGGTGCAGGTGGCGATGAGATCGCCGATGCCGGCGAGGCCGGTGAACGTCGCCATGTGCGCCCCCTGGATCATGCCGAGGCGCGTCATCTCCGCGACGCTGCGCGTGATCAGGCTGGCGCGCGAGTTGTCGCCGTAGCCGAGACCGTCGGACATGCCGACGGCCACGGCGATCGGGTTCTTGACGGCGCCGCAGAACTCGACACCGACGACGTCGTCGTTGGTGTACACGCGAAACGTGTCGCTTGTGATCGCCGCCTGCAGGGCGATCGCCATGGCCTCATCGGCGGCGGCGATCACCGTGGCCGAGGGCATGTCCTTGCTGACTTCCTCGGCATGGTTCGGGCCGGAGAGCGCGGCCGCCGGTGAGCCGGTCTCCTCTTCGATGACCTGCGTGGGGCGCTTGAGGGTCCCGAGCTCGTAGCCTTTCGCCAGAGCACGACGCCCGGCAGGAAGTGCGGGTTCTCGTGCGTGGCGTTGAGCTGGGCGGCTTCGGCGGCGGTGAGCGTAAGGACCTGCACGCGGTGGCCACGCTTCGTGAGCAGCCGCGCGAAGCCGCTGCCCCAGCTCCCCGAGCCGACGACGGTGACCTCGAGGTTCACGACCTTCCCCTCCCGGTCACCGCCGAGTGGTCGTGGGACCATTGGAGCTTCACGCGGTTCTCGGTCCCTTGGAACAGGCGCTTGATGTTGCCACGGTGCGCCCAGAAGATGCCGACCGTGACCAGCACCGCGGCGATCAGGTACGGTAGCGGGTCGCCTAGCGCGAACACGAACACCGGCACCAGCAGCGTGGCGACCAACGATGCGAGGCTCACGTAGCGCGTGATGACGATGAGCAGCAGCCACACCACGAAGATGACGCCGAACGCCAGCGGGACGAGCGCCAGCACGACGCCCGCGCCGGTGGCCACGCCCTTGCCGCCGCGGCCCTTGAGGAACACCGAGTACATGTGGCCCACCACGGGGGCGGCAGCGATGAAGATCACCAACCAAGGGTCGGTCTCGCGCAAGAAATAGGCGGCGATGAACGCCGGGATGAAGCCCTTGAGCATGTCGCAGACGAGCACCACCACCCCCGCCTTCTTGCCCAGCACCCGAAAGACGTTGGTGGTGCCCACGTTGCCGGAGCCGTGCTCGCGCACGTCGACGTGGTAGAAGAGCTTGCCGACCACGACGCCGAACGGGATCGCCCCCATCAGGTACGCCAGCAGCATCGCGGCCACGAAGGCCGCGATCTCCAGGGCGCTCATTTCTTGCCCTTGAAGTCGATCACCAGCGGCACTCCGTCGAGCTCGAAGCGCGCGCGCAGCCGGTTCTCGACGAAGAACCCGAAGTCGCGCGTCACCAGCGTCCGGTCGTTCACCTCGATCGCAAACCGTGGAGGGGACGTGCCGAACTGGGCGATGTAGTACATCTTCAGACGCTTGCCGCGCTTCATGGGCAGCGGCCGGTCGGCGGCCAGCGTGGCCAAAGCGCGATTCAACTCGCCGGTCGAGATGTGCGCCACGAAGCGAGCCTCGAGCGAGGCGATCTCGGTGAGCAGTTGCCGCACGCCACGGTGGGTGACGGCCGAGACGGGGATGACGATCGGCCTCTGGCGCAGCTTGCGCCGCGCGATCCCGGCGATCTCCTCGATATCGGCCTCGGCGATGTCGGTCTTGTTGACGACGATCACCGTGGCGCAGTGGTTGCGCGCCGCCTCGGTGCAGATCGACAGGTCGAGCTCGCCGAAGCGCATGGTGGCGTCGACGACGATCACCGCCACATGGGCGCGGTCCAGGCTCTGCACGCTGCGCAGGTACGAGTAGTACTCTACGCCGCTCACCTTGGCCGCCTTGCGCATGCCGGCCGTGTCGATGAAGCGGAAGGTGCCTTCCTCGGTCGTCACGGCGGTGTCGATGGCATCGCGCGTGGTGCCGGCGATCTCGCTGACGATGGTACGCGGCTCGCCGACGATGGCGTTGAACAGCGACGACTTGCCGGCGTTGGGGCGCCCGACGATGGCCACCGGGATCTCGGCCGGCGCGTCGCTGGGCCCGGCCTCGCCGGGCCGCTCCGCGCCCGACTCCTCGACCAGCCTGTCGAGCAGATCGGCGGTGCCGAGGCCGTGCGTCGAGCTGACGAGCAACGGCTCGCCGAAGCCGAGCTGGTACAGCTCCTGAGCGGCGCTCACGGCGCCCGGGTCGTCGATCTTGTTGGCGGCGAGCACCACGGGGACGCGCCGGCGGCGCAGCACCTCGGCGATCTCGAAGTCGTCGGTCAAAGGGCCGGCGCGGCCGTCGACCACGAAGAGCACCACGTCGGCGCCGGCGATGGCCAGCTCGATCTGCTCGCGGATGTGCCCGGCAAAGGGCGACTCTTCGGCGGTGTCGTAGCCGCCGGTGTCGACCATGCGCATCAGGCAGCCCTCCCAGTCGACCTCGACGTCCTTGCGGTCGCGGGTCACGCCCGGCGTCTCGTGCACGACGGCCTGACGCGAGCCGCTCAGGCGGTTCACGAGAGTCGACTTGCCGGCGTTCGGCGAGCCGACGACGACGATGGTAGGAGGTGAATTCATCGGGACAGTGTAGCAAATGCCTCGTGCAGGGACTCGGCGAGGGCCAGGCGGCCGCCGCAGGCGGCCGCCAGCTCGTCCTCGCCGACGTCGTCCAGGGTGCACCCCAGCTCGGCCGGGAGGAAGACGCGCGGAGCGACGAGCCACTCGCCGGCGGCGAGCGGGGCGTCGCGGAGCGCGTCCAGGACCTCTGCCCCGCCGAGCAGGCCGGTGACGGTCACGTGTGGCCCGAACAGGCGGTTCTCCACAGGGAAGGCGCATACCGGCAGGTCGAACGCCTTCGCCAGCAGCTCCGCGGCGCTCGCGATGACGGGCGCGGCAAGGGCGCCGCACAGGATGCGCACGGCGCCGGCCCGCGGCCGCTGCGCGGCCGCCCTTCGGCGCCCGCCGGCCGTCTGTTGC
>JAPLCL010000147.1 GCA_026392265.1 Actinomycetota bacterium | reverse complement strand
TTCGTGCCCAGAGCGCCGGGGAGCTTGCCGTCCACCCAGACGAGCACCTGGCTGATGAGTGGAATGGTGTCGAGCTTCACGTCGTTGCCCTGGATGTACGTGTACGTGGTCTGGCCGCGCAGAAGGGCGACGATCTGCTCGTGAGCGACGGTGTTGATCTTGATCCAGAGGTCGTATGCCTGCGGCGTGGAGAGTACCTTGGTCGTGCCGTCGGCGATGAGCGAGTTGACGGCACCGGTGATGGGCCCGGCGAGGAACTGGGCCTTCGGCGGCAGCGCCGCCGCCGTGCGCGTCTGCAGATCGGTGGCGGCGACGACCTGGCCGGCCACGTAGTCGCTGAGGGACTTGATTGCCTGGGGATCCTTGCCGATCGGTCCGACCAGCTTGATGTAGCCGTTGGTGTTGAAGACGCTGTAGTGCGTCCACCAGGCGACGCCCGTGACCACGACGGCGAGGCAGCTCAGGACGACGAGCACGCCGACGAAGAAGTTCCGCGGGCGGCTGCCCTTGCGCACCATCACGACTTGCGTCTCGGGTTCCGCGGCGTCTGCCGCGGGCAAGGCCTGCGTGACGGCTGCCTGGTCCACCTGCGTGACAGCAGTCTGGTCAGCGGCGCCGTCCGCGAGATGGGCGCCGATCGTGGCGTTCTCGGCCTCCAGGGCAGCGATCTTGTCGCGCAGCGCCTTCTGCTTCTTGAGGCTCGCGTTTTGAGCCTCCAGCGCCGCGAGCTGCGCGCGCATCTCTTTCTCGTTCATGCAGACCGTATCCTCGTTTGCGCGGTGCGGCTCATTACCGCTGCCTAGCCCTCCGGCCGCTCTCGACGGGGACTACCCGCATCTTCCCCAATGTAGGCGTTACTTGCTCGAGGCAGGTCGCGCGCTGCGGGTATTCTGCGGCTCAAGTCCCCAAGTGACCACATGGTAACACCATCGATCACGGGTGGACATTCGTCTATGGCGCTCACGGAGCGGCTTCGATCTGCCGACTGAGACGGGAGGTTGGACAGAGAGGGAAGGAGCGCGATGGAGGGCATGTGCTGTACCACTTGCCGATACGGCACCGAAGAGCCACGCGGGTCGGTGTTTGCCCGCGATCGTGGTCAAGGCTGGGGGACCTGTCGCAAGCAGGCTCCGGCGGTCGTCGTCATCCAGTCTCCGGAGCGCACGGCGTTCTCCCAGACTGCGTTTCCGCGCATACGTGACGACGACTGGTGCGGTGACTACGAGGCCGTGTCGTGCCGCGCCGGGGGCTACGCGGGTCTGGACAACCCTGACTGATCAAGGCCGGGCGACGCGCGCATCAGGCGACGGCGGCCTCCCGTAGCTCCCGCCAGACCGCCTCCACGTGCTCCTGGTCTGTGGCCTGGGTGCCGAAAGAGACACGGATCATCTGGCGGCCCTTGAGGACCGCCGGCGTCACGTAGGAACGGCCGGTCAGATTGATGCGGTCGGCGATGGCCAGATTGTGGGCGGCCAGCGCCGGCTCGTCGTTTTCCAGAGCCGGCGGCATGTGCCGCATGCACACGGTCTGCAGTGGCACCGGTGCCAGGCGTTGCCAGCCGGGGGCCGCGTCGACCTGCTCGCTGAGCCAGGCGGCGTAGCCCAGATCGCGGCGGACGCGCTCCTGCAGGCCCTCCACGCCGTACTCGCGGATGAGGAACCACAGCTTGAGGGCGCGGAAGCGCCGCCCCAGCGGGATACCCCAGTCGCGCAGGTTGCGCACCTGGCCGTCCTGGGCGGTGCGCAAGTAGCTCGGATCGGTGCTCATGACCCGCACCAGGTGCTCGGGGTCGCGCACGAAGTAGGCCGAGAGGTCGAAGCCGGCGCCCATCCACTTGTGAGGGTTGAGCACCACGGAGTCGGCGCTCTCAACGCCCTCCCACATCCAGCGATTCTCCGGGCAGAGCATGGCGGTGCCGGCGAGCGCGGCGTCGACGTGGAGCCACAGGCCGTGACGCGCGGCGAGCTCCGCCATGGCCGCAAGTGGGTCAAGGGCGGTCGTGGCCGTCGTGCCGACGGCCGCCACGAGCGCGCAGGGGCGGCGGCCGGCGACGACGTCCTCGCGTATCGCCGCTTCGAGCACATCGAGGCGCAGGGCGTGGTCGTCGTCGGTCTCGAGCAGGCGCAGGTTATCGGCGCCGAAGCCGGCGAGGTACGCCGCCTTGGGCACCGAGCTGTGTGCCTGGTCTGAGGCGTAGACCACGAGCGGCACCTCCTCCGCCTGCAGGCCGCCGCGGAGACCTCCGTGGCCGCCGGGCTGGTCTGCCAGCTCATGCCCTGGACGCCGAGACCGGATGAGACTAGGTCTGCCAGCACCGACGACAGGTCGCTGTTGGAGGGGAAGTAGGCGAAGAACCCAGGATGGTTCCAGTGCGTGATTCCCGGCAGCACGATGCGCTCGAGGTCGGCCGAGATCTTCGCCAGGCCTTCGGCCTGGCGAGGCGGCTCGGCCGGCAGCTGCGCCGCGACCTCGCCCGGTCGCACGCGGCTCATCACGGGATACTCGGCGATGTTGTCCCGGTAGTCCGCCACCCAGTCGATCAGCTCGTGGCCCAGACGACGGAAGTCGTGCGTGTCCATCGATGGCGCTCCTCTCGTGCATCCGCGCTTGCTTCGGGACAGTCTACCGGCATCCGGACACCCCCCCGCGTATTGACAGTCCCGGGAGATGCAGAAGAATGGAGCCAGTCTGCGGCGCCAGCCGCGAGATAGGGGGGCTCCCTCCACCAGGGGGAGCC
>JAPLCL010000208.1 GCA_026392265.1 Actinomycetota bacterium | reverse complement strand
GACCGCGGCGACGATGCCGAGGACGGCCGCCATCACCGACCAGCCGGCGCGCTCGCTGCCGAGCCGGGAGGCGAGCGCGCCGGCCAGCGCCAGCGGAGCCGCGGCGCCGACGATGGTCATCACCTGGCTCCAGGCCGTGCGGTAGGTGACCAGGCTGGTGCGCTCGTCGTAGTCCTGCGTCATCTCGGCGGCGAGCGCGGTGTACGGCACATCGATGAGCACATACGCGGTGAAGTAGAGGACGACCGTGGTGAGGACGTACACCGCCGTCCACGTCGAGCTCAGCCCGAGGTCGGTGAACAGCAGCCACGAGATGACCCCGTAGGGGGCGGCCATGGCGAGCAGAAACGGCCGCCGCCGCCCCCACCTCCACCGGCGGGTGTCCGAGAAGACGCCGGCCAGCGGCGTGAACACCGCCTGCCAGATGGAGCCGACCATCAAGACGACCCCGGCCCTTCCCGGGTCCATCTTGACGACATCGGTGAGGTAGAAGAGGAAGTAGGTGTAGAAGACGGTCCAGATGAGGCTGCCGGCGCTCTCGGCGCCGCCGTAGCCGAGCTTCACGCGAAACGGCAGCCCGCCGGCGCCCGACGTTTCGGCCTGCCTGTCGTCCCGGAGCTCGTCCACGCGCCGTCTCCCTCAGATCCCGAAAAAGTCGGCGACGGCGCCGACGCGGGACGGCTTGCCGCTGCGGTCCTCCTGGGCGTCGCTGAAGGCCATCGTCCCCCCGATGAGCTGCGCCTCCAGCCAGCGGACCGGCTCGGGCTCCCAGCGCGGCGAACGGTGGCCGACCCAGGCGAGACGCACGAGCTCTGTGTCGCGGCGCAGGATGAGGTCCCTGAGCGTGCGCCCCGCGAGATTGCTGGTCGCCACCCCATCCCCGACGTAGCCCCCCGCCCAGGCGATCCCGGACGGGCGGTCGAGGCCCACGCTGGAGAAGAAGTCGCGCGGGCAGCCCACAGGCCCACCCCAGCGGTGGGTGAGGGCGACGCCGCGGAGCGCGGGGAAGGTCCGCAGGAGCATCTGATGCAGAGCTCCGAACGCTGGCGCGCTGTACTCGAAACGCTCGTCGAGCCGCGATCCGTAGTGGTACGGGTAGTGGAGCCCGCCCATGACGATGCGATCCTCTCGCGAACGCATCGCGTAGAAGATCGCGCGGCGGCCGTCCATGAACGTCTCGCGGCCCTGCCAGCCCACTTCGTCCCAGAAGGCCTGTGGCAGCCGGTCGGTGGCGACGACGAAGGTGTAGATAGGGGCGATGTCGCGCTGCCTGCCCTCGAAGCCGGCCGTGAAGGCCTCGGTCGCCTGGACGACGACATCCGCCGCGACCCTCCCCATGGGAGTCGTCACGGCCCCGCGCTCGAGGGCCAGGGCCGGAGTGCGCTCGAAGATGGCGACGCCGAGCCGCTCGACGACATCGGCAAGTCCTCGCGCGAGGCGTGCAGGCTGGATGCTCGCGCTGCGCGGCGTGTACCAGGCGCCCAGGCAGCGACTCACGCGGACTCGCGCCCGCACCTGACCGGCGTCGAGCCACATCGAGTCCTCGTCGCCGATGCCGAGCCTCCGCATGCGATCGACCTGCTCGCGCACCCTGCCCAGCTGGCCGTTGTTGGCGGCGAACCAGAGCTCGCCGGCCTTGAGGTAGTCGCAGTCGATCCCCTCGCGAGCGACGATGTCGCCGACCTCGTCCACAGTCGCGAACATCGCCTGCTGAACGGCCCGGGCGGCATCGCGCCCGTCCTTCTTGAGAATGTAGTCGTGCGAGATCCCGGTGTGGGAGGCGGAGCACCAGCCGCCGTTGCGCCCCGAACCGCCGAACCCGGCGATCTCCTTTTCGATGACGGCGATGCGCAGCCGCGGGTCTGCCCGCGCCAGGTAGTAGGCGGTCCACAGGCCGGTGAACCCGGCGCCGACAATGGCCACGTCGACGGCGGTGGGCCCCGGGAGAGACGGCCGCGGCTCCAGCTCGCCGGGGACGTCCTCCAGCCAGAAGCTGCGGGTGCGGTACGAGCTCCGCTGGTTCATCGCTTCCCTCCCGGATAGGCCGCTGCGGCCGCGGGCCATTCGCGCGCCGCGCGCGCACTCGCGGCTTGAGCTCGGCGTCTGCCGAAGCCGTGGCGGCCGGTGGCCACGGCGCCCCTCAGACGCCGGCCGGCCGCGGCACGATCCGTTTGTACAGGGCGGCGATGTCCTCGCCGCCCTCCCCCGCCTCGTGGGCCTGGCGGCAGTAGGCGACAAAGGCGTCCGTCATGAGCGATTGCACGCCGGCGTCGGCCAAGGTCCGCTGCCGGCGGCTGGAGCCGACGAGATGGACGTCCACGGTCGCCTGGTCGCCGGCGAAGTCGCCGGCCTCGATGCGACGCACGGCGTCGGCGATGTGATCGAGCAGCAGCGCCGTCATGCCGGGCATGACGGCGGCAAAGTCGGCCGCCGCCACGCCGCGGCTCGCGGCCAGCGCGGCGCTCTCCAGGAAGCCGGCCAGCGCCGCGTAGTAGAAGCCGAACGCCGAGACGTAGGTGGCGTTCTGCACGGCCGGGTCTTCGCCGAGAAAGCGCTGGCCGCCGGCCAGGTCCGCCAGCGTGGCGCGGTGCTCGTCGAAGGCCGCCGCGCTCCCGGCATACAGAATCACCGTGTCGGCCTTGCCGATGTGGCGCGGGTACCCGACGATGCCGCCGGCCAGCGGGCGCCCGCCGGCGGCCCGCACCCGCGCCATCTGGCCCCGCACCTGATCCTCGCCGCCGTTGGTCAGCTGCACGAGCGTGCGCCCGGCGAGCGACTCCGTCGCGCCGGGCGCGTCCAGCACCGCCTCGGCCGCCGGGTAGTCCAGCACGCACATCACGGTGAGCGGGCTCGCGGCGATGGCCTGAGCCGGGGTGGCGGCCCGCCTGACCCCGGCGCGCTTCAGCATCTCCGCCCGCACCGCCGACAGCGCCGACCGGTTCCACACCGTCACCGCGTGCCCGCGCTCAGCGAGCACCCTCGCGAGGGTGCTCCCCATCGCTCCCAGCCCGATTACGCTCACCGGTGCCATGATCACGACTCCTCTCCATCGGGGGGACGCCGCGTGAACCTCAGGCTAAACCTCGATGTACCCTTCGCCGACCATCACGCTCTCCCCGCCGATCCAAACGTTCACGACCTCGCCGTCTCTCTTCTCCGTGCGTGCCTCCAGCACGCTCGGGCGGCCCATCTCGACGCCTTGTGCGATACGCCAGGAGAAGGTGCCGCCAGCGGCCTCGTCGAGGTGGCTGAGCAACCCGGCGAGCGCGCAGTTGGCGCTGCCGGTGGCGGGGTCCTCGGGGACGCCGTCCATCGGCGCGAACATCCGCGCCCGTATGTCGAAGCCGTCGGACGTCCTGACGTAGAGATGCAGGTCCGGCAGTTCGATGCCTTCGGCGACGAGGCCATCGAGTCCGCTGATGTCGGGTCGGGCCCGCGCCAGAGCATCCCGGTCCCTGAGCTCCGCGATCAGGAACGGCAGGCCGACCGACGCCATCTGGGGGGCGTGAGCCGTGGTGAGGATGTCGGCGGCGCTGAGCGAGACCGCCGCTGCGACGGCCTGCGCCGTGACGGTTCTGCCGAGCGTGAGGCTCTGAGGAGCCGTCAGCTCGCACCAGATCCGCCCTCCCTCACGCTTCTGAATGGCGATCGGGACCAGGCCGGCCTCCTCTTCGAAGGTGATCGAGGCCGGCCCATCCAGCGGACCGAACGCGCCCATGGTGGTCAGCACGAACGCCGTGCCGATGTTGGGGTGCCCGGCAAAGGGGACCTCACGCGGAGGCGTAAAGATGCGCACCCTGCGGTCGTGCCCCG
The DNA here is from genome assembly GCA_026392265.1 of Actinomycetota bacterium. Lineage (GTDB taxonomy): Bacteria > Actinomycetota > Thermoleophilia > UBA2241 > UBA2241 > CAIXSE01. The sequence goes on along the minus strand of JAPLCL010000208.1, from coordinate 1,474 downwards.
CCTCCGGTGGCAGCACGAACGTGGTCTCCGAGAAGTTGAACTCGCGGGCGATCTGCTGCATCTGCCGGTCGCTCAGACCCTCCGCCTCCGGCAGCACGGCGAGCTGATTGCCTCCGAAGCGCGTGTCGGTGAAGACGTCGCAGGTGAAGTAGCGGTAGCGCATGACGACCCCCTTCGGTCCGGATCTCAGTAGATACACGCATCCAGTATCGCGAGCACTTCCTGAAGCACTGGTTCCGGCGCGCTGCCGATGTGCTTGATGCCGCGGGCGCGGAAGTCGATGGACTCCACCTGCTCCACCATCACCACGCCGTCCACGTCCTGGCCCTCCGGGATCGAGACGTGGAAGGGGTAGTCGCGCCGCGTGCTCGTCACGGGACACGCGATGCAGAGCCCTGTGGCCTTGTTGAACAGGTCGTTGCTGACGACGAGCGCGGGGCGCCGGCCACGCTGCTCGTGTCCGGACTGTGGGTCGAAGGTCAGCGCCACGAAGTCCCCCTTGCGAGGGACGTAGGCCGCCATCTACCAGACCTCTCGGCCGAGCGGAGGACCCCAGTCGAGCGCTTCCGGCTTGTAGCCTTCGGGGATACGCCCGACGAGTTGTTCAAGGTCGACTCCGCCTCTCACGCGGCGTGCCGGCGTGATGACCAGCGCCCCATCATGCACGGTGACATCCACCGAGTCTCCCACGTCGATGCGGACGTCCGCGAGGAGCTCCTTGCTCAAGCGAAGGCCTTGGCTGTTGCCCCACTTCTGGACCTTGGTGATCACGCGGCACCTCCTATGGCTATCCGAAGTATAGCCACCGGTACAGGAAGGCGTCAACGGTGCGCACGGTCAGCCCACGTCGCGCCGCCGAAACCCGACGAGCCCGATGGCGATGAGACCGGCGGCGACGGCCGTCAGCCAGAGCAGCGGCGCGACAGCGAGATCGCCGCCGGGCAACCTGGGCACGTGCGTGAACGGCGAGATATCCATGACCGCCTGGCTCAGCTCGAACAGCGGTCCGAACTCCCCGAGCAGCATGAAGGCGACCAGGGCGAACCAGCCGAGGACGACGAACCGTGGGACCAGGCCGAAGGCCGCCACGACGATGCCGACGACCACCCACACCGCCGGGATCTGCACCAACGCGGCGAGCACGACCCGGCCGAACTGGGAGCTGTCCCCGAGTTGCACCGCACTGGCCAGCCCCGCGCTGAAGCCGACCACGAGGAGCAGCGCCGCGGCGCCGGCGAGGGCGATCGTCAGGTGGCTCCAGGCCCACACGGTGCGCCCCACCGGGGAGGCGAGCACGGGCTCGGCGCGCAGCGCGGACTCCTCCGAGCGCAGGCGCATCGTCGCCTGCACCCCGAACACCGCGGCGAACACGCCCGCGAAGCCCAGCTCCACAGCGAGGAAGGCGTCCCGGAGGCCCGCCACGCCGCCGAGCTTGGTGATGAGATCCTGAGCTTGCGGGCTCTTCAGGAGGTCG
>JAPLCL010000233.1 GCA_026392265.1 Actinomycetota bacterium | reverse complement strand
CTGATCAGCAGCGACCACCGCCTGACCTACGGGTTCGTGGACACCGTCATCGGCGGCGCGGACGGCGCCGATGACGGCGGCGCCGAAGACCGCGCCGATGACGGCGGCGCCGAAGACCGCGCCGCCGCGCCGCCGCCGCGCGACGTGCCCGACGCGACCACGGCCGCCGACGACGAGCTGCTCGCGCGGCTGCGCCTCGCCCACGAGCTGGCCGGCGTGCTGCGCCACCGCCGTCAGGCCCGCGGCGCGCTCACTCTGAGTTCGTTCGAGCCCGAGTTCGCCTTCGACCGCGCGGACGCGCTGTCGGGCGCGGTGGCGCGCCCCGAGACGCCGTCGCACGCCCTTGTCGAGGAGTTCATGCTGGCCGCGAACGAGGCCGTCGCCGAGTTTCTGCTGCGCAAGAAGGCGCGCACTCTCTATCGCGTGCACGAGCCGCCCGACCCGGCCAAGGTACGCGAGCTGCTCGACGCGCTCGAAGAGCTCGGCGTGCAGACGCCGCCGTTCCCACCCGGCGAGGCGGTGCCGGCGGCGCAGCTCGCGGAGGCGTTCGGCCGCCTAAGCCGTATCGTCGCCGAGGTGAGCGCCCGCGAAGGCCGGGGCAGGCAGGCCTGGGCGACGCTGTTGCTGCGCTCTCTCAAGCAGGCCCGCTACAGCCCGGCCAACCTCGGGCATTTCGGGCTCGCCAGCCCGGCGTACCTGCACTTCACCTCGCCGATCCGCCGCTACCCGGATCTTGTGACTCATCGTAGCCTGCTGTACCACCTCGGCGAGGGCGGCGGCGAGCTGGGCGAAGCGGAGCTCGCCGCCGCCGCCGAAGACTGCTCCACGCGGGAGCGCGAGCTCGCCCGCCTGGAGCTGGACGCCGATGACGTCGCCCTCTGTTTTCTGCTCGAGCAGCGCCTCCAGGACGAGGGTTGGGAGCAGGAGCTCGCCGGCGAGATCGTCGGCCTCGTCGGCGGCGGCCTGTTCGTGCGCTTCGGCGTGGTGCACGAAGGCTTTCTGTCGTCACGCCGCCTGGGCGGCGAGCGCTTCGAAGTGAGCGAGCACGAGACGGCGCTCGTCGGCGAGGCGACCGGACGGCGCTACCGCCTCGGCGACGCCGTCGCCGTCAAGGTCGAGCGCATCGACCGCCTGCGCGGCAAGGTCGACCTGGCGCCGGCGCTGGAGGGCCCTGACCGGCCACACACCGGCAGAAACCGCACTCCCGCGCGGCGCTCGACGGGCGCGCGGCCGCCACGCCGCGGCGCGCCCGTCCGCGAACAGCACCGCCGCGGCCGCTGATCGGCGGCTTCGGGCGGGTCCGGGCGGCTGCGCGCCGCTCTCGCGGCGCCTCCGGCCGCCCGCCGCGCCACGATGCGGTAACCTAGGGCCATGGCACGAGAGACCGGCATCAAGCGCGTGGCGGAGAACCGCAAGGCACGCCACGACTACTTCATCGACGACACCTACGAGGCCGGCATCGTCCTCGTGGGCACCGAGGTCAAGTCGCTGCGCGAGGGGCGCATCAACCTGCGCGACAGCTACATCGAGGTCAGGGGCTCCGCGTACGCGCCCGAGCTCTTCCTCGTCGGCGCCCACATCAGCCCGTTCGAGCAGGGCAACATCTGGAACCACGAACCTCTGCGCGTGCGCAAGCTGCTGCTGCACAAACACGAGATCGAGCGCATCGCCCAGCGCGTCCGGGAGCGCGGCTACACGGTCGTGCCCACCAAGGTGTACTTCAAGGACGGACGCGCCAAGATCGAGATCGGCATGGCGAAGGGCAAGAAGCTCTACGACAAGCGCCACGACATGGCCGACCGCGACGCCAAACGCGACATGGAGCGTGCCTTGCGCGGTCGCGGGGAAGACAGGCGGTAGCGGCGTCCTCACCGGCGCCGGCCCGCAGAGGCGAACAGGGGGAGCCGATGGACACGCTGAACCAGGAGCAGATCGAGGCGGCGCTCGGCGAGCTGGGGGACTGGGGCTTCGAGCACGACGCCCTCACGCGCACCTTTCGCTTCGCCGACTTCGTGCACGCCATCGGCTTCGTCGAGCATCTCGCCGAGGTGGCCGAGGAGCGGCAGCACCACCCCGACATCGACATCCGCTACAACAAGGTAACGTTGCGCCTGAGCAGCCACGACGCCGGCGGAGTCACGCAGCGTGACGTCGAGCTGGCCGAGGCGATCGGGCACCTGGTCTGACGGCCGGCGCGCGGCCCGCAGGGCCCCGCGCGCGCCGGCCTCGCAGCGGCTCGAGCAGCCGTAGCTCGCGCCGCCGCCGTGTGTGCTAGACTCGGCAACCGTTGCCCTCGTAGCTCAGGGGATTAGAGCGCGCGCCTCCGGAGCGCGAGGTCGAAGGTTCGAATCCTTCCGGGGGCACCAACGTTGTCAATCCGACAACGTTCTTCCTGCTCAGTGACCGGTTCTTGTGTCCGGTCGCCCACCCGATCGCTACGGACCGTTTCTGACTGACCAGCCCCTCTGGTGCGGCGAGTGTCGCTACTGAGTTGTGAGCTGCGTCCTCCCGAACGACGGATACGATCCTGGGCCCTCCAGCAGCCGGAATCGGCCAGTCTGGCGGAGGTCTTCTTGACCTCCAGCA
>JAPLCL010000187.1 GCA_026392265.1 Actinomycetota bacterium | reverse complement strand
AGGGCGCGCCACTCGGTGAGGTCGGGTTCGCCACACTCGAGGCCCAGCATACGGACCACGAGCCCGTCGAGCTTCTCGCGATGCATGTTCAGCGGTATGCGGTAGATGTCGTCGGCGTCGCTCGCCGAGATCACCGCATCGGGGTCGACGTCGCAGAACAGGGCGATCTTCTCGCGGATCCCCTGAGAGAGCGGGAGCTCGGAACGCGCCACGATGATGTCCGGCTGGATGCCGATCTCGCGGAGCTCGGCGACGGAGTGCTGCGTGGGTTTCGTCTTCGGTTCGCCGACCACGCCGATGACCGGCACCAGGGTCACGTGGATGTACAAGACATTGCCGCGGCCGATGTCCTTGCGAAACTGGCGGATGGCTTCGAGGAAGGGCAGGCTCTCGATGTCGCCGACAGTACCGCCGACCTCGGTGATGAGCACGTCGGCGCCGGTGTTCTGCGCCAGGCGGTGCACGCGGCTCTTGATCTCGTTGGTGATATGCGGGATGACCTGGACCGTACCGCCCAGGTAGTCGCCGCGGCGCTCCTTGGTGATGACGGCGTTATAGATGCCGCCGGTGGTCACGTTGGAGTCGCGCTGCACGAACTCGTCGAGGAAACGCTCGTAGTGGCCCAGATCGAGGTCGGCCTCGGCGCCGTCCTCGGTGACGAACACCTCACCGTGCTGGTAGGGGCTCATGGTGCCGGGGTCGACGTTGATGTACGGGTCGAATTTCTGGCTCGCCACCTTGAGTCCGCGCGCTTTGAGTAGCCGGCCGACCGAAGCCGCCGTGATGCCCTTGCCGAGCCCCGAGACCACGCCCCCCGTCACAAAGATGTGTTTGGCCATCTCCCTCATCCCCTCCTGGTGTCTGTCCTCGCCGACAGCCCGGGACGGTGGCCGTGATCCGCCCGTGGCGCGCCCACCAGGAGACGCGCGCAGGGCACGACGAAGCCGCTGCAGACTCGCAAGGGATTTAGTGGGGCCGGGGTCGCGCCCGTTCGAGACTGACGGGCCGGCGCGATGGTATCTCCGGCGGGGCCACGGAACACGCTGGCAAGTATACCATCGGGCGAGGGAGCCGCAAGGAGCGGCCGGCCCTACTTGGCGGCGCGGCCGGCCTTCGCCAGAAGGCCTTCGGCATGGCTGCGCGCGGCGCCGTCGTCGGGGGCGGCGCCGAGCATGCGGCAGAGCTCGGCGAGGCGCTCCTCGCCCTCCACGCGCCGCACCACGGTGACGGTGCTGCCGGCCTCGGCGTCGGTCTCCTTGACGATGGCGAACTGCCGGTCGGCGAAGGCGGCGACCTGCGGCAGATGAGTGATGCACAGCACCTGGCGGCGCTGCGCGAGGCCGGCGAGCCGCTCGCCCAGCGCGGCCGCGGTGACGCCGCCGATGCCGGTGTCGACCTCATCGAAGATCAGCGTCTCCACATCGTCTCCCAGCGTGACGATGCCGCGGATGGCGAGCATGGCGCGCGACAGCTCGCCACCCGAGGCCGTCTCGCGCAGCGGCCGCGGCGGCACCCCGGGATTGGCGCCGAAGAGGAACTCGACCTCGTCGGCGCCGCGCGGGCCAAGCGCGTCCCAGCCCTCCCCGCGCGCGCTCAGCGCGATGGCGAAGGTCGCGTGCGGCATGGCAAGGCCGCGAAGTTCCTCTTCGACGCGCGCCGCTACTACCGGCGCCAGCCGGCGGCGGGCGGCGCTCAGGTGGTCGGCGGCGGCCAGAGCCGCGGTCTGCGCCTTGTCGACGCGGCCCGCCACGGCTTCTTCGTCCGCTTCGAACTCCTCGAGAGCAGCGAGCCTGCCCCGGGACACCTCGGCGTAGGCCAGCACCTCGTCCGCCGAGTTGCCGTACTTGCGCATGAGTCCCTTGAGCCGGTCGTAGCGCAGCTCCAGGGCATCGCGATGCGCCGGGTCGTCGTCGAGGTCGTCGAGGTAGACGCGCAGCAGCGCGGCAAGATCGTCAAGCTCGGCGGAGAGGCCGTCGAGGCGCTCCGCCGCAGGCGCGAGCGCCTCGTCGAGCGCCGCCGCCTCGCCGACCAGGCGCTGGGCGACGCGCACGGCGTCGAGCGCCGCCGCCTCGTGCTCGCCGGCAAGGAGGCTGAGCGCGCCTCCGGCGCGCTCCAGCAGCTTGCCGGCGTGACGCAGCCGCGCGCGGTCCTGCACGAGCTTCTCGTCCTCCCCGGGCACCACCTCGGCGGCCTCGATCTCGCCGATCTGGAAGCGCAGCATATCGATCTCACGCTCGCGCTCCCGGCCGGCGCCACGCAACTCCTGAAGCCGGCGCGACAAGGAGCGGGCCTCCTCGAAGGCCGCGGTGTATGCCTCCTGGAGAGGAGCAAGCTCGGTGGGCGCCGCGCCGTCCAGCAGGTCGAGCTGGCGCTCGAGGTGAAGCAGACGGGCGTGCTCGAGCTGCCCGTAGAAGGCAAGCCGCGCGCGGAGCACATCCTCCACGGCCGCCGCCGAGCTCAGGAGGCCGTCCATGTGCGACCTGGAGCGGCCGCCGCGAGGGATCTCGCGAGCCACGGCGAGGGTGTCGCCGTCGCTCTCGAAGAGGGCCTGCACGAGCGCGCGGGCGGCGCCGGGCCGCACCAGTTCGTCGCTGCCCTTCTGGCCCATGAGCAGGCCGATCGCTTGCGCGAGGAGGGTCTTGCCGGCGCCGGTCTCGCCGGTGATGACGTTGAGCCCCGGCGAGAACTCGAGGCGTGCGGCAGCGATCAGGACAAGATCGTCGATCGAGAGCTCAGCGAGCATCGCGGCGGTCGAAGAGCTTCACCCGACGTTCTGGTAGAAGGACCCTTCGGCGCTCACCATGAGGCGCGCCAGCTGGGGGCCGGCGGCGATGAGCACGGCGTCGCCGCAGCACAGGCGCCCCACGGTGTCGCCGTCCACGACGATCTCCGCCTCCTGCAGCGGCGAGACGTTGCGCGCGCTGATCACATGGTCAGGGCGCAGGATGACCGGCCGGAACCCCAGCGAGTGCGGGGCGATGAAGTTGAGCACGAGGACCCCCGCGTTCCACTCGACGATAGGCCCGCCGCACGAGAGGTTGTAGGCGGTGGACCCGGTGGGAGAGGCGATGATGAGCCCGTCGCAGAACATGCTGCCCACGGTGACCCCGGCGACCTCGTACTCGAGCTGCAGCACGTGCCGCGGGGCGACCCGGCTGAGGATCACGTCGTTGACGGCCGTGAAGCTGCGGCCGTTGACCCGAACGTCGACGGTGAGCAGTTCGATGACCCGGTGGTCGCCAAGAAGGATGGCCTCGAGGCCGGCGCCCCAGTCGTCGCGCCCGAGCGCCGCGAGAAAGCCGACGTTGCCGTAGTTGACGCCCAGCGTGGGCACGGGGCTGCCGAGGAGGCGCCCCAGCGCCCGCAGGATCGTGCCGTCGCCGCCGAACACGAGGCACACGTCGGCGGCGCGCAGCGCCGCCTCGTCGACGAGCGCGTAGCCGAGAGCCGCCGCGTCGTCGTGCCGGGCAGCTTCGTCGGCCGGCATGAGCAGCTCGACGCCAAGGCGCTCGCGGGCCGCGGCCAGCTCTTTCAGCGCGGCCCCCGTGGCCTCCTTGGCGACGCCGGTGAGCACCGCGACGCGACGCAGGCGCTCAGCCATGGACGGCCTCGACGGCGTGCGCGGCCGCCACGACAGCGTCGACCGCGCGTGCCGGGAGCGGCGCCCTTCCGTCGCAGAAATACACGAAGTACTCCACGTTCCCTTTCGGTCCCGGATGGCCGGAGTCGCAGATGCCCAGAATCACGGCGCCACGACCCATGAGCCACGCGCCAACAGCCTCGAGGACGTCGCGGTGGACAGCCGGGTCGCGCACTACGCCGCCTTTGCCCACCCGTTCCCTACCGGCCTCGAACTGCGGCTTGACGAGCACGAGGCCGCGGTAGCCGTCGCGCAGCGATTCTAGCACGGGCCTCAGGGCCACTGTCAGGGAGATGAAGGACAGGTCGGCGGTGACAAATGACGGCTGGAACGGTAGACGTTCGGCCGTCAGGTGCCGCGCGTTGGTGCGCTCCATCACCGTGACGCGGGGGTCCTCGCGCAGGCCCCAGTCGAGCTGGCCGTAGCCCACGTCGACGGCCAGCACTCTGGCGGCGCCGCCCTGGAGCAGGCGGTCCACGAACCCGCCGGTGGAACTGCCCAGGTCGCAGATATCCTCGCCGTCGACGGACACGTGCAGCTCGGCCATGGCATGGTCGAGCTTGTCGCCGCCGCGGGAGACGAAGCGTGGCCGCACGGCCACGGTGAGCGGCACGGCGGCGTCGACCATGGTGCCGGGCTTGTCGGCGACCTGATCGGCGACCCGGACCTCGCCGGCCAGGATGGCGCCGCGAGCTTGAGCGCGCGTCGCGAAGTGCCCCCTGGCGACGAGCAGCGCGTCGAGCCGCTCGCGCACTCCGCGGCCTAGTTGACGCGCGCCAGAGACGCGGGGCGCAAGGCAGCCGCGGCGGCCACGGCCGCCGCCGTAAGACCAAGGTCGCGGAGCAGCAGCGCCCGGTCGCCGTGCGACACGAACGCATCCGGCAAGCCGAAGCGGACCACCGGCACGCTGCTGCCGACCTGCTCGAGCACCGCGCTCCCGAACCCACCGGCAAGGGCGTTCTCTTCGACCGTGACGAGGCGCTGATGCGTGGCGGCGAGCCGCTCCAGAAGCGCGCTGTCGAGGGGCTTCACAAAGCGCGCGTCGACGACCGTTGGTAGCTCGCCCTGCTCCTGCAGCAGCGCCGCGGCCTCGCGGACGATCCCGACCCCTGTGCCGATGCCGATGAGGGCCACATCGCGGCCTTCCTCGAGGACCCTGGCCTCGCCGACGGCGAGCGGCTCGAGGGCGGCCGCCGTGACGAAGGGCGCCGCCATGCCCCGCGGGTAGCGGATCGCCACCGGCCCCTCGATGTCGAAAGCCGTGCGCAGCATGCGCTGGAGCTCGTCCTGGCTCGAGGGGGCCATGATCGTGAAGTTGGGGATCGCCCGCAGGAACGACAGGTCGAAGGCGCCGTGATGCGTGGGGCCGTCGTCGCCGACGAGGCCGGCGCGATCGATGGCGAAGATCACCGGCAGGCGCTGCAGGCCGATATCCTGCACGAGCATGTCGAAGGCGCGCTGCAGGAACGTCGAGTAGATCGCCACCACCGGCCTCATGCCGCCGATAGCGAGGCCGGCGGCAAAGACAGCGGCGTGCTCTTCGGCGATGCCGACGTCGTAGAAGCGCTCGGGGAAACGCCTCTCAAACTCCTCGAGCCCAGTGCCTTGGGTCATGGCTGCGGTCACCGCCACGATACGCGAGTCGGTCTCGGCGAGACGCACCAGCGCCTGACCGAACGCCTCCGTGAACGTGGTGCCCACGGCCGCCGCCTTGCGGGCGCCGTTCCCGAGATGGAAGGGCCCGGTGCCGTGATACGCATCGGGGCGCGCCTCCGCCGGCTCGTAGCCCTTGCCCTTCACGGTCTTGACGTGGACGACGACAGGGCGCCGTGTGTCGAGAGCCTGACGCACGCTCTCGCGCAGCGCGTGCATGTCGTGGCCATCGACGACGCCGATGTAGGCGAAGCCCAGCTCCTCGAACAACATGCCGGGAACGAGCAGCGCCTTCATCGACTCCTTCACGTCCTTACCGAGGCGGTAGGCCTGCGGGCCGATGGCGGGGATACGCGCGACGCCCCGCTCGATGTCTTCGCGCAGGCGCGTGAGCGTGGGATCGAGACGGATGCGGTTGAGGTACAGCTGCATGGCGCCGACATTGGCGCGGATCGACATCTGGTTGTCGTTGATGATCACGACCAGGGGGGTGCGCAAATGCCCCGCCTGATTCATCGCCTCGAAGGCGACGCCGCCGGTGAGCGCCCCGTCGCCGAGCACGCACACCACGTTACCGGCGCCCCCGCGGGCCAGCTTGGCGGCCTCCACGAGCCCGAGACCGTAGCTGATGGACGTTGAGGCGTGGCCCGTACCGACGACGTCGTGCGGAGATTCGCGGCGGCTGGGAAACCCCGAGAGCCCGCCGTACTGGCGGATGGTACCGAAGCTGTCGCGACGGCCGGTGAGCAGTTTGTGGGCGTAGCACTGGTGGCCAACGTCCCAGACGATCTTGTCGCGCGGACTCTGCAATACGCTATGGAGGGCGACCGTGAGCTCGACGGTGCCGAGACTGGCGGCAAGGTGACCGCCCACTTCGCTCACGCACGCCAGAATAGCCTCGCGGATTTCCCCGGCGAGCAGCGTCAATTCACGCTCGGAGAACTGCTGGAGGTCGGCGGGGTCGGAGATCTTGTCCAGATACCGCATCGTCACACGAGTATAGCACCGGGGTGGCGGACGGGCCGCCGGGGTCAGCGCCGGCGGCTGCGGATGTAGGCGGTGAGGGAAGCCAGATCAGAGGTGTCGCCGGGCAAGGCCGAGAGGCGCTCGTGCGCCCGTTCCGTGGCCTCCCCTGCGAGACGCTCGGCGCCGTCCATGCCGAAGCGCGAGACGTAGGTGACCTTGTGCTGGGCACGGTCCTTGCCGACGCTCTTGCCGAGCTCGGCCGCGTCGCCCGTCTCGTCGAGGATGTCGTCGACGATCTGAAAGAGCAGGCCGACCTCGGCGGCGAAGGCCCGGTACGGGGCTACGTTCGCCGCGCCGCTGAGCCCGGCGCCGCAGACGACCGCGGCCTCGATCAGGCGCCCGGTCTTGAGGGCATGTAGCGTACGCAGGTCGTCATCGTCGGCGGCCTTCCCGGCCACGTCCATGTACTGGCCGCCGACCATCCCCTGTACGCCGGTGGCGGCGGCGACCTCGGCGGCCGCCGCCAGTACCGCCTCAGGCGCTCCTGCTTGCCGCCCGAGCAGCAGGTTGAACGCCTCAGCGAAGAGCCCGTCGCCGGCAAGGATGGCGATGTCCTCGCCGAACATCACGTGGCACGTGGGCCGCCCGCGGCGCAGCGTGTCGTCGTCGATGGCCGGCAGATCGTCGTGGATCAGCGAATAGGTGTGGATGAGCTCCAGGGCGGCGGCGGCGGGCAGCACCGCCGCAGGGTCGGCGCCACGGCTGCGCGCCGTGGCCAACGTGAGCACCGGGCGGATACGCTTACCGCCGGCGAGCAGGGAGTAGCGCATCGCCTCCACGAGATGCGCGGCGCGCCGGTCGGCGCCCAGATCGAGCGTGACCAGGTAGTTCTCGACGAGCTTGAGGAGAGCGGCGGGATACGGCGTCTCCGGGAGTGGACGTGGCATCGCCCGCGACCGCGTCAACCGGCGACGCGACCGAGACGCTCGAGGAGGCGACCTGCCTCCTCGACCAGCTCGGTCGCGTGCTCCAGCAGCGTCATCTCGACCTCTCCCGAGGCGGACGCCGCCAGCCGGGGCTCAAGCTCCTCCAGCTGGCCGATGATGGCACGCACCCGGGCGACGGCCTCAGCGGGCTTGAACGGGGTCTCGGGGATGTCGCCGGATTCAGTCAGCGCCGGCCTCCCGCTCCCGCTGGATCGCGCCCAGCACACCGTTCACGAAGCCGCCCGCCTCGTCGGTGGCATAGCGTTTCGCAAAGCGCACGGCCTCGTCGATGGCGACTTCCGGCGGGGTCACGCCATTCACGATCTCCCACAGCGAAAGGCGCAAGATGCTGCGCTCGAGAGGCGCCATACGCTCCAGCGACCAACTCGTGGAATGCGCGGCCAGAGCCACGTCCAGCGCCTCCTGCCCCGCCAGCACGCCGCTCACGGCGGCGATCGTGAAGTCGTCGGGGGCGTAGCCCTCGCGCAGGCGCAGCCCTTCGACGAGCTCCTCCATGGTGAGCTCGGTCACGTCGCGCTGATACAGCAGGAACAGCGCGTCGCGGCGCGCCTGTTTGCGGCTAGGCCTGACGGTCACCGATGGCCGGTCCGCGTCAGAGGGGCTCGATGGCGAACAGCGGCTGGCCGTACTGCACCGTGTCGCCGTCCTCGACAAGGATCTGGCGGACGACGCCGGCCACATCGGCGGTGAGCTCGTTCATCATCTTCATCATCTCGAGGATGCACAGGGTCTGACCCGCCGCGACCTTGTCGCCGACCTCCACGAACGACAGCGCCTGTGGCGACGGCGCGCGGTAGAAGGTGGCGACCCATTTGGAGCGCACCATGTGGTAGCCGTTGTCGCCGGCGGCCGTGGCGGCCGCGGCCTCGGGCGGCGCCGCAGGCGGCGCCACGGCGGTCGGCGCGGCCGCGACCACCCCGGTCTTACGGACCGTCATCTTGAGATCACCCTGTTCGATCACGACCTCGTCGACGTCGCTCTCGTCGACCATGGCAAGGATGTCGCGCAGGCGGTCGCCGGCGTCGTCGCCGAGGGCCACCCCCACCTGTGAGGTGAGGTAGGCGGGCACCTGCGTGCCGAACACGTCGCTTTCCGGACCGATATGGTGACGCTCCAGATACACGCGCGCCGTCTGCGGGAACAGCGCGTAGCTGAGGAGATCCTCCTCTGAGCGGGCCAGATCGCCGATCTCGTCGCGGTAGTCTTCGAGGGTCTCGCGCACCAGGTCGGCCGGCCTCACGTGGATGGGCTCTTCCTCGCCGAGGACGCGCTGGATGACCTCTCGCGACACGGGCCCCGGGGCGGCGCCGTACATGCCGCGCAGGTAGGCCTTCATCTCGTCGGGCACGATGTGCCAGCGCCGCCCGGACAGGACGTTGAGCACCGCCTGCGTACCGACGATCTGCGACATCGGCGTCACCAGCGGCGGGTAGCCGACCTCGGAGCGCACCACGGGGATCTCTTGGAGCACCTCGGGCAGACGGTCGAGCGCGTTCTGCTCCGAAAGCTGGCTCTCGAGGTTGCTGATCATGCCGCCCGGCACCTGGTGAGAATAGACCTGCATGTGCGTCAGCGACGTGACGCCACGCTCGTGGCCCGTCTCGATGCGCACCTTCTCGAAGTACTTCGCGATGGTGAACAGCGTCTCAAGGTCGAGCTCGGTGTCGTTAGGCGTACCGATGAGGGCCGTGACCACCATCTCGGTGGCCGGCTGGGAGTTGCCGAAGGCGAGAGGCACGGTGGCGGTGTCGATGACGTCGACGCCGGCCTCCACGGCCTTGAGGTAGGTCATGGGGGCCAGGCCGCCGATGTAGTGGCAGTGCAGCTGGATGGGCACGTCGATCTCGGCCTTGAGGCGGCCGATGAGCTGCTCCGCGTAGTAGGGCGAGAGCAGGGCCGCCATGTCCTTGATACAGATGGAGGAGGCGCCCATGTCGACGAGGCTGCGGGCGACCTCCACGTAGTGATCCAGCGAGTGCACCGGCGAGATGGTGTAGACGACGGCACCCTGAAAGTGCTTGCCGGTCTCCTTGATCGCCGCGGCGGCGGTCTCGAAGTTGCGGATGTCGTTGAGCGCGTCGAAGACGCGAAAGATGTCCATGCCGTTCTCGGCCGCCTTGTAGACGAAGCGGCGCACGATGTCGTCGCCGTAATGGCGGTAGCCGACGATGTTCTGGCCGCGCAGCAGCATCTGCAGCGGCGTGCGCACGACGTGCTTCTTGATGAGCCGCAGGCGCTCCCAAGGGTCCTCGTCCAGAAAACGCAGCGCGGCGTCAAAGGTGGCGCCTCCCCAGCACTCCAGGGAATGGAAGCCCACCTCGTCCATGGTCTCGAGGATGGGCAGCATATCGTGCGTACGCATGCGCGTGGCCCAGAGCGACTGGTGGCCGTCGCGCAAGGTCGTGTCGGTGATCCGTACTCGGCGAGCTCGCATGGCTGTCTCCTGCCCCTGAGCCGCGCTCAGGCGCGGCTGAGGTACGCCCGGGTGCGCGTGTCGACCTTGATGCGCTCACCCTCCTCGATGAAAAGCGGCACCTGCACGATCACCCCGGTCTCGAGGGTCGCCGGCTTGGTGGCGCCCTGGGCGGTGTTTCCCTGCACGCCGGGGTCGGACTGGGTGATGAGCAGCTCCACGACGATGGGCGCCTGCACGTCGAACGGCACGCCGTTGAGGTAGTAGATCTCGACCTCCATGTTCTCGACGGCCCACTCGAGAGCCTCCTTGGCCATGTCGGGCGTCACAGAGACCTGCTCGAACGACTCGTTGTCCATGAGGACGACCTCGTCCTCGGTGGAGTACAGATACGCCATCTTGCGCGACTGCGTGTGCATGCGCTCGAACTTCTCGCCGGAGCGGAAGGTCTTGTCGAGCACCGCGCCCGTGGCGATATTGCGCACCTTGGTGCGCACGAAGGCGCCACCCTTCCCCGGTTTCACGTGCTGGAAGTCGACGATCGTGTACGGCAGCCCATCGATCTCGATGGCCATGCCGGTCTTGAACTGGCTGGTACTGACTACTTCTGCCATGTGGTCCTACTCAGGGGTCGCCTGTATGGGTCTGAACGGTGGTAGGCCATGATACAGCAAGCCTGTGGCGGCGCGAAGCAGGCACACCGGCCCAGGCCGGGCCCGGCCGCCGGTTCAGCCGACGACCTGGAGCTCCTTGGAGAAGGCTGTCAGGCGCTCGCCGCCGGTAGCGGTGACGAGCACCGTGTCCTCGATGCGTACGCCCGCGAGCCCCTCGATGTAGATACCCGGCTCCACCGTACAGACCATACCCGCGGCGAGCGGATCGCCGCGCGTCCGGCCCAGCCCGGGGGCCTCGTGCACGTCGAGGCCCACGCCGTGGCCGGTGCCATGGGCGAATCTCTCGCCGTAGCCCGCGGCCTCGATGACCGCGCGGGCGGCCGCGTCCACGTCGCCGCGCCCGTGGGCGCCGTCGCGTACGGCCGCCAGGCCGGCGAGCTGCGCCGCGAGGACGACGTCGTACACGCGGCGCAGCTCGGGCGCCGGTTCGCCGGCGGCGAAGGTGCGCGTGATGTCGCTGCAGTACCCGTCCACGCGCGCGCCGGTGTCGATCACGACCAGCTCGCCGGCGGCGATGACGCGCGACCCGGGGATGGCGTGTGCCTGGGCGCCGTGGGCGCCGGCGGCGACGATCGCCGGGAAGGCTTCGCCCTCAGCGCCCAGCCGATGATACTCGGCGAGGAGGTCCCAGGCCACATCCGCCTCGCGTCGGCCGACGAGCCCGCGCTCCACGACGGCGGCCAGGGCCTCGTCGGTCACGGCCCCCGCACGCCGCATGACGTCGATCTCGGCGGCGTCCTTGATCACGCGCAGGCGGCTCACGCGGCGGCCGACGTCGCGCAGGCGGCCGCGATGCCGGCGGCGCAGCCGCCGGTACTCCTGATAGCTCAGCGACGCACCCTGGAAGCCCAGCCACGCGTCCGCACCCAGGTGCTTCGCAGCCGCGGCTACGGTGTCGGCGATCGGATCGGCGCCGACCGCCTCGACCAGCTCGAACCCCGCGGCCTCCTCCCGGGCCTGCTCCCAGAAGCGCGCGTCCGTGCAGATCAGCGCTACGTCAGCGCTGATGATGAGCATGGTGTCGTCGCCGCGGAACCCGGAGAGGTAGCGGACGTCCGCAGGTTCTCCGACGACGACGCCGCCGAGGCCGAGGTCGTCCAGGACGGCGCGACAGCGCGCCAGACGGTCGTTCATTCCCGCTCTTTTCGCGCGATGAGGTCGGCAAGAGCGGCGACCGCGTCGGCGTAGCCCTCGGGACCCTTGCCGCTCACGCGCACCGCGGCCAGGTCGGCGATCACCGAGCGCCGGCGCCACTCTTCGCGGCCTTCGATGGCCGAGAGATGCACCTCGGCGATCGGCGCCGCGACCATCTCGAGCGCGTCGCGCAGGGCGTAGCTGTAGTGGGTCCAGGCGCCGGGATTGACGATCACCGCGTCGGCCCCCTCGCGCACGATCTCGTGGATCTTCTCGACGAGCTCACCCTCGTGGTTGGTCTGATGGCACCGCGTCTCGAAGCCGCGCGCCGCGGCGCGGCCGACCACGTAGGCTTCGAGCTCGGGGAGCGTGAGCACCCCGTAGTGGGCGGTGTCGCGGAGACCCAGCATGTCGAGATTGACGCCGTGCAGGAGCCAGAGCGTCTTCACCGTTGCAGCAGCCACTCGATAACCTCCCGTTCCAGCTCCGGCGGCACGCGCACGTTCAGATGCGGACTCCCCGGGGCGTCAAGCAGCACGTACCCCACGCCCTCGCGGCCGGCCTTCTTGTCGCGCCGCGTGAGGGCGCACACGGTCTCGGCAGGCACGGCTTCAAGCCTCCGCGGCAGGCCGAGGCCGTCGAGAACGGCCTGAGCACGCACTTCCTCACCGGGATCCAGGCCGCACAGTCGCCGCGAGAGCCAGAGGACGGCGCGCAGCCCCAGGCCAACGGCCTCGCCATGCGTATAGCGCGAGAACGCCGTGGCCGCCTCGATGGCGTGGCCGATAGTGTGCCCCAGGTTGAGCACGGCTCGTGCCCCGGTCTCTTCGCGCTCGTCGCCGGCGACAACAGCCACCTTGTACTGCACGCAGCCCGTGACCAGTTCCTGGCTCACCCGCGCGGCGGTCAACGATCCAGCGGCGAGGCGTTCGACGCGGTCCAGCAGCTCGCCGCCGGCGAGCAGACCGTACTTGGCCACCTCGGCGGCCCCGCTGTGGAGCTCACGTTCCGGCAGCGTCTCGAGCGCTGCGAGGTCGCTGTACACCAGCCAGGGCTGATAGAAGGTGCCGACGTAGTTCTTGCCGGCACGGAAATCGACGGCCACCTTGCCGCCCACCGCCGCGTCGACCTGGGCGAGCAGCGTCGTCGGCACCTGGGCGAGCCGCACACCGCGCTGGTACGTGGCCGCGACAAACCCGGCGAGGTCCCCGGTCACACCGCCGCCGAGGGCCACCGCGGTGTCGCCGCGGCGCACTCCGCGGTCGTACAGCACGCCGTACAGCTCTTCGGCGCGAGCGAGGTTCTTCTGGGCCTCACCGGCGGGGATCACGATGTGCGAGACCTCGTAGCCGGCCGCCCTCAGACTGGAGCGGACCTTCTCCAGATAGAGAGGCGCCACGTTCTCGTCGCAGCACACCACCGTCTTGCCGCCGGGGCAGCGGCGCGACAGCGCTCCACCGAGCCCCGCGAGGCAGTCGCGACCGACGAGCACGTCGTAGGCGCGCGACGGCATGCGAGCCGGGATGCGCCTCATCGCCGGTCTTCCCCAGGCGCCGCGGCCGGATGGAGCACCGCGGCCGGGCGAAACGGCGCGGCCGGACGGAGCGCCGCGCCTTCAGCGAGCGCGACGATATCATCTGCCACGGCATCGAGTGCCCGCGAGCCGTCGTTGAGCACTTCTGCGGTGGCGACGCGCCGATACAGCTCGTTGCGCTCCTCCAGCAGCCTGCGGAAGGCCTGTTCATCCCGGGCCAAGGGGCGATCGCCGGGAGACGCGCCCCGTGTCCGCGCCCACAGCACCGCGGCCGGCGCGGTGAGCCAGGCGACGTGCGGGAGGCGCCGCAGCGCCACCCGCACGTCGCCGCTCAGCACCGCGCCCCCGCCGAGCGCGACGACGCACGGCTCGCCCAACGCGCTCTCGAGCACCTCGACGACCACGTCGCGCTCCAGCACGCGGAAGGCCTGCTCGCCGCGGGCCGCGAAGATCTCGGCGATGGGGCCCTCTCGCTCCTCGATGAGCGCGTCGCTGTCGACGAACGGCACGTCAAGACGTGCGGCTACGAGCCCGCCAACTACGCTCTTCCCAGCGGCCATGAAGCCGACAAGTGCGACCGCCGACGGGCGCGTCGCAGCGTGCTCGGCGGCGTTGCTCACCGGCTCAGGATGTAGGCGCGGTAGGCGCCCACGGCCGCCCGCAGCTCGGCGACGGTCGCGCCGCCGAAGCGCGCTAGAGCCGCGTCGGCCAAGGCGAGCGCGAGTACGGCTTCCAGGACCACGCCGGCAGCCGGCACGGCGCAGACGTCGGAACGTTCGAAGCGCGATTCCACGGCCCGATGCGTGCCCATCTCCACGCTCCGCAAGGGAGTGCGGAGCGGCGCGATCGGCTTCATCGCAGCGCGCACTATGATCGTGTCGCCCGTCGATATGCCGCCCTCGATGCCGCCCGCGTTATCGGTGCGACGTACGTAGCCGAACTCGGCGTCGTACTCGAGCGCGTCGTGCACCCGGCTGCCGGCCAATCCGGCCGCGGCGAAGCCGAGGCCGAATTCAACACCCTTGATCGCCGGCACGGTGAATACGGCGGCGGCGAGCGCAGATTCGAGGCGGCGATCACC
>JAPLCL010000089.1 GCA_026392265.1 Actinomycetota bacterium | reverse complement strand
TCAGTCCCGCGGCACGCGGATGCTGTAGCCCACGCCGCGCACCGTCTGGATGAGCGGCGGACCCAGGCTGTCGATCTTGCGCCGCAGGTAGCTCACGTAGGTCTCGACGATGTTGGCGTTGCCGCCGAAATCGTAGTTCCATACATGGTCGAGGATCTGATCCTTGCTGAGCACGCGGCGGGCGTTGAGCATGAGGTAGCGCAGGAGCTTGAACTCGGTGGCCGTGAGCTCGATGTCTTGCCCGGCGCGCCGCACCTCATGGGTGTCCTCGTCGAGCTCGAGGTCGGCGACGACCATGCGCCCCATCGCCGCCTCGGCGGGTTGCACGCGGCGCAGGATAGCGCGGATGCGCGCCACGAGCTCCTCGACGCTGAACGGCTTGGTCATGTAGTCGTCGGCGCCCAGGGTGAGGCCGCGCACCTTGTCTTCGGTCGCGTCGCGCGCCGTGAGGAAGAGTACCGGGAGGCTCGCGCCACCGTTGCGCAGGCGGCGAGCCACTTCGAAGCCGTCGATGCCCGGCATCATGATGTCGAGGACGACGAGATCCGGCGAGAACGTCTCCACGGTATCGAGCGCCTCGCGGCCGCTGTGTGCCACCTGCACGGCGAAGTGCTCGTAGCGCAGCGCCATGGCGACCAGGTCGGTGATGCTCTGCTCGTCGTCGACGACGAGGATGCGCGCCGTCGTCTCCGCTTTCGTGATCATGTGAGTGACCCCCCCTGTACCGCCGCTTGCTCTGCTCCACTGCTGCTCACGCATCATAGGTCTGTTTCCTGAGAGAACTCTGAGAAAACCCTGAACGCCGCCTGTGCCTGCGGCGAGGCGGCCGACTCTCAGCATCTTCTCACGGTGCGTTCAGGGTCCTCCAAGGCTCGTGGGCTAGAAATGAGGCAGCACACGACCGCGGCGCGTCGCCGCATGAGGAGGAGCCGATGTTCTTCACGTACATCTACAGGGAGCTGCGCCGCCGCCACCGGCAGGCGCTGCTCACCGCTCTCGGCCTGGCGGTGGGCGTCGCGCTCGTGGTCGCCGTCAGCGCCTACGCGGGCGGGGTCAGTAACGCCCAGGACGAGGTGCTGCACTCGCTCTACGGCGTCGGTACCGACATCACCGTGTCGCAGACGGCCAAGCTCGGAGAAGGCGGGCCGCAGCAGTTCGGCATGCAGCCGCCCAGCGAGGCGAAGCGCGGCAAGACGTTCAACCGCGACGCGATCACGGCCAGCCCCGGTCAGCAGGCGCTGGCTGCCTCAAAGGTCCAGACCATCGCCGGCCTGGACGGCGTGTCCGCGGCCGTGGGCAGCCTCAGCCTCAGCTCGATTCACGTGCAGGGCAAGTTCGCGCAGATCAGCGGCGGTAGCTCCAGCGGCGGCTCCAGCAGCAGCTCCTCCGCGCAGCCCGCCGCCGGCGCTACGCCCCAGGCGGCGCCCTCGCAGGCGCCCATCAACGTGTCGTCGTTCTCCATCTCGGGGGTCGACGTGAGCGACCTCGAGCTCGGGCCCCTCAGCTCCGGCGAGGTGACCACCGGGCGCTCCTTCACGACGTCGGAGACCAACGCCAATGTCGCCCTCGTGACGAAGGCCTACGCCAAGCAGAACTCCCTCGCGGTCGGCGACCTGAAGAAGATCGGCGGCGTCAAGTTCGAGATCATCGGCATCGTCACGCTGCCCAGCGGCAGCACGTCGTCCGACCTGTACATCCCCCTGGCCCGCGCTCAGAAGCTCAGCGACAACTCGAAGAAGGTCAACCAGATCTACGTGCGCGCCGACAGCGCCGAGAGCATCGCCGCCGTCAAGACGGAGATCAAGACGGCGCTGCCCAAGGCGACGGTGACGACCGCACAGGACCTGGCCGACCAGGTCAGCGGCTCGCTGTCGAGCGCGTCCAGTCTCGCCGACAACCTCGGCAAGTGGCTGGCGGTCGCGGCGCTCGTCGCCGCCTTCGCCGTGGCCAGCCTGCTCACCGTCTCCGCGGTCTCGCGGCGGGTGCGCGAGTTCGGCACGCTCAAGGCGCTCGGCTGGAAGAGCCGCCGCATCGTCGGGCAGGTGCTCGGCGAGTCGATGGTGACGGGCCTCGCCGGTGGCGTGATCGGCGTGGCGCTCGGGATCGCCGGCGCCCGGCTCATCACGGCGTTCTCTCCCGCCCTCAAAGCGACCATGGGCAGCACCACCGCGCAAGTCGGCCCCGGCGGCGCGCCGGGTGGCGGCATGATTGAGGCCTTAGGCAATGCCGCCCAGACGGTGACCGTCCAGCTCGCCGCCCCGATCAGCCTGAATCTGGTGCTGCTCGCCGTAGGGCTGGCTCTGGCAGGCGGCCTGCTGGCCGGCGCGCTCGGCGGCTGGCGGGCCTCGCGCCTGCGGCCCGCAGACGCCCTTCGCCGGCTCGATTGACCGGGAGGACATCATGACCGTGACTACACTGCGCACCCTGGAGGAGGCCTCCATGCTCTATCACCTGACCGGCGTCACCAAGCGCTACACGCAGGGACGCAAGACCATCGATGCCCTGGCCGGGATCGACCTGCAGATCGCCGACGGCGAGTTCCTCGTCATCCAGGGCTCGACCGGTTCCGGCAAGACGACGCTGCTGCAGATGCTCGGCGCCCTCGACCGTCCCACCAGCGGTTCGCTGATCTACGAAGGCCGCGACGTGGCGAAGCTGGGAGAGGGCGACCTCGGGGAGCTCAGAAGTCACTCCTACGGCTTCGTCTTCCAGTCGTTCAACCTGATCCCGACGCTCACCGCCCAGGAGAACGTGGAGACGGCGCGGGTACCCTGGCACGTGCGCGGCGATGAGCGGCGGCGGCGCGCCATGGAGGCCCTCGCCGGCGTGAACCTCGCCGACCGCGCCCGGCACATCCCCTCCGAGCTCAGCGGCGGCGAGCAGCAGCGCGTGGCTATCGCGCGGGCGCTGGTGCGCGAGCCCAAGGTGATCCTCGCCGACGAGCCCACCGGCAACCTCGACGAGCGCACCCGCGACGACATCATCGGCCTGCTCGAAGAGCTGTGGCGCGAGCGCGGCCAGACGCTCATCGTGGTCACGCACGACACCTGGGTCGCGGGTCGCGCCTCGCGGCGCATCTGGCTGGAAGCGGGTCGGCTCATGCCCGACGAGACGGCGGAGCGGTCCGCGGAACGCTCCGCAGCAGAGGTCGTGCTCGCCTGAGTGACGCGGCGGGCCGCCCGCTCGTTTCTGCGACCGTACCTCGGCCGCTGCCTCAGCTCACTCGTAACGAAGCGCTATGGTCGGCTCGACAGAAGACGCCTGCAGAGCCGGGCCGATGCCGGCCAGCGTGCCGACGACCAGTGCCACGACGATGGCCAGTATCACCGCCGTCCACGAGAACACCGGCGTCACGTCGAGCGCCGAGCCGCCGAGGAACGCGCCGGCAAACCCCACGCCCAGGCCCACCACGCCGCCGATCAGGCTGATGACCACCGCGTCTACAAGGAACTGCACGACGATGTCTCGGCGCGTGGCGCCCACGGCGCGACGCACGCCGATCTCGCGGGTGCGCTCGCGCACGGTGACGAGCATGACATTGGCCACGCCGATGCCGCCGACCACGAGGCTGATGGCGGCGATGGCCGCCATCAGCTCGGTGAGCGTCTTGGTGCTCGACGAGACGGCCGAGGCGATCGAGCTGGCGTTGACGATCTGGAAGTCGTTCTGGTCGCTGGTCGACAGGCCGTGCTGTTCGCGCAGCGTGCTCTCAACGGCGTCCGAGAAGGTGTCCACGGCCGCCGGCGTCGACTGTACGCGGATCTGCGAGATATCCGGGTGAAAGCCGACCAGACGTCCCTCGATCGAACCCAGGGGCACCAGAATGCTGGAATCCACCGAACCGAAGCTGATCCCCCCTTGCGACGCTAGCACGCCGATCACCTGGAAGCGTACGCCGCCGACGTTGACGGTCTGTCCCACGGCGCGCAGCGGCGCGAGGTCTAGGTCCTCGGCCGCCGTTGACCCCAGCACCGCGACCGGCAGGTCGTGAGCCACGTCGAACTCGCTGAAGAAGGTGCCGGCGGCCACCGTGAGATGGTCGATCGCCTTGATCCGCGGAAAGGTGCCGGTGATCGTCTCCATGGCCGTGCTGGAGCCGGCAGTCACGGTCGCGTTGGTGTCGACCGTGTACACGGTGGTCTTGACCCCCGGGGTGGCCTTGATGGCCGCCAGGTCGCCGGCCGTCAATGCCGTCGCGTTCGAGGAGAAGCGGCTGGTCTGCACGGTGATGGTGTCTGTGCCGAAGGCGTTGAAGCGGTTCTCCACGGCACGCGCGGAGCCGCCACCGATGGACGTCAGCGCCACCACGGCGGCAACGCCGATCACGATCCCGAGGATCGTGAGGAGCGCCCGCAGCGGGTTGGCCCGCAGGCTCGAGAACGCCAGGCGCAGCGACTCGAGGAAGACCGTCATTGGCCGCCACCGGACGGTACGGCGCCGCCGCCCTGGGTGCCTCCGGCGGGAGGACCACCCGCGGGGAAGTCGCCGGAGGGGAAGCCGCCGGAGGGGAAGCCGCCGAGGCCGCCCATTCCACTGCCGTTGGTGGTGCTGGTCCCGGTGCTCGAGGCCCCACTGGTGATCGTACCCGTCACCACCACCTCACCGGCGGTGAGCCCGCTGGCGATCTCCGTGGAGGTCGAGGTGGCCATGCCGGTCGTTACCTGACGGAGGACCGGTTTGCCGTCGCTCACGACCCGGACGTAGGTCGTCGTGGACGTGCCGGACACGGCGCGGGTGGGCACGATCAGCACGTTCTGGCGCTCTGCGAGGATGATCGCGAGCGTCCCCGTCATGCCGGATCTGGCCTGCGTCGGCAGGCCGTGAGGCGCGAACTCCACCGTGTACTGCACCGTGCTCGACGAACCGCCCGTCGAGGACGACGAGGCGGGCTGCGTGTCGATGGAGCTGATGGTGCCGCTGAACGCATCGCCGATCGAGCCGTCGATGGTGAGCGTGGCCTTCTGCCCCACCTTCAGGTCGACGATGTCCGCCTGGCTGATGAGCGCCTGGGCGACGAGGTCACGCGGAGCGCCGACGGTGGCGAGCGCCGCACCGCCGCTCACCTGGCTGCCGAGAGCCACGGTCCAGGAGTACAGGATGCTTCCCCGTGGGATCCAGACGAACCGTGTGGTCGTGAGCGTGCCGGTCTTGCCGACGCCTTGATCGGCCTGCCACTTCTTCAGCGCGGTCTCCGTCGACGCGCCGAACTTGCCGTTGACGCTGCCCCTGTAGTAGCCGCGCGTCTTGAGGGCGCGCTGCAGCGCAGCCACGTTCGCCGTCTGGCTGCCCGACGAGAGATCGACGGAGAGCGTCTTGAACAGCGGCGTGGAGCTGACGAAGGCGAACACGGGTCTGCCCGACACGGTGAGCAGGCGCTGGAGCGTCTGGGGCCGGGCGCCGGACGGCAGCAGGAGCCGCGTCACGACGCCGCTCACGCCCGTCGACGCGGTCGAGCTGCCCGTCGCGCTCGTGCCGCTGCCGGTCGAGCTCGCGCCGAGGCTGCCCGACCCACTCGACCCGCCGCTACTGCCGCCCGATGAGGTCGGCCGGGGCGCCGGGGTCGACGTGCTCGTCGGTGCCGGCGTCGGCGTCGGCGTGCTGGTCGTGGTGACTGACGGCGACGGAGAAGGCGAAGTCGTGCCGCTGAAGGTGACGAACGTCGTGGCGGCGCCGGACACGGCTCCCGCCAGGGCGTAGGAGGAGCTGCTGATGGTCGTCGAGCTGGTGCTGCTCGGCGCTGCGCTGGAGCTACTCGACGAGCTGCCGCCCAGCGCGATGGTCGTCGTGCCTTGGGCGGCCGCCAGCGTGAAGTCTGCCTGGACGGTGTCGGAGATGGTCCCCGTGGCCGCGGTGGCCGTCAGGTAGCGGACGGTGGGAGTCGTACTGCGGCCAAACCACAGCACTCCTCCCACCACGCCCGCGGCCACCACGACCACGACGATCGCCGCGATCCACCAGCGCTTATGCTTCTTCATGCCTTGTCTCCTCCTCCGGGCGCCATGCGAGCCGGCGTCGTGTGCCGCGCACAGCTTTTCCTACCGCTCACTGGGTGCTCCCGGCAGATCCCTGCTGGGCTTGGCCCGGGAAGGGGCTGCCGCTCCCGCCGAAGGACCCTCCGCCCGGGAAGGAACGGGTCCAGACGACGTTCTCGCCGACGCTCAGCCCGGAGACGATCTCGGACTGCGCGCCCGCCTGCCGGCCGACGACGACCGGGCGTGTGCTCGTCTTGCCGCCCGCCACTACCTGGACGGTGGCCGACTCGCCGCTGCCCTTGATCGCCGCCGTGGGGATGACGATGACGTCGGCGGCGAGGATCTTGGTCGCGATGGTCGCGAGGCCGACGGACTTGGCGGTGGCGCCGGCCGGCAGCTTCTTGACGCTGATCGTCACCGCGGCAGAGCCGTCGGTGTTGGTCTTCACGGCGGTCACGGTGCCCGGCGTGCCGCGGCCTCCGAAGCCGCCGTCGCCGAAGCCGCCCTGAGCGCCCTGCGGGAAGGGCATGCCGCTTGCGCCGCCTTGAGGCAGGGGCATGCCGCTCGCGCCGCCCTGCGGGAAGGGAGCGCCGCTCTGGCCGCCTTGAGGCAGGGGCATGCCGCTCGCGCCGCCCTGTCCGCCGGCGGGCGGTGTGGACGAGGGCCACGACCGTCGTCTTGCCCTTGGACACGACGAGCTTGACGCTCCCGGTCACCGACTGCACGAGGTCCCCGCGCTCTACCGGTGTGAGGATCTGGATCGGCGTGGCGCCTCCGCCTTGGCCCGTCGCGGCCGGGGTGCCGGCGGAGCCGCCACAGCCGCCGATGAGCACTGCGGCGAGGGCCGCGACCATCACGACGAAGAGGGCGCTGAGAAGGCCGCAGCGACGGGAGCGGCACCAGGGTCCCGGAAGACGCCGGTCGAGTGACTTCATACGTGTGCCTCCGCGGAGTCGTGGTCGTGCAATCTGCCGTCTCGAAGCACCAGCCGCCGGTCGGCGTGCCCGGCAACGTCTTCTTCGTGGGTGATCATGAGGATGGTGCGGCCCTCCGCATGGAGGCGGTCCAGGATATCGAGGACCTCCCTTGTCGCCGTGAGGTCGAGGTTGCCGGTGGGCTCGTCGACGAGCAGCACCTCGGGGTCGCCGATGAGGGCGCGGGCGATGGCGACGCGCTGCATCTGGCCGCCGGACAGCTCGCCGGGGTCGTGGTCTGCGCGGTCGGCCATGCCCACGGCTTCCAGGGCGGCCTCGGCACGCCGCAAACGTTCGGCGCGCCCCACGCCTCGATAGACAAGGGGCGTGGCCACGTTCTCGAGCGCGGACGTGCGCGGCAGCAGGTTATGGAGCTGGAAGACGAAGCCCAAGAGGCGGTTGCGCAGCTTCGCCCTGCCGGTATCGTCGAGGACGGAGACGTCGTGACCGGCGAGCAGGTAGGTGCCGGCATCGGCGCTGTCCAGCAGGCCGAGAACGTTGAGAAGGGTGGACTTGCCGGAGCCCGATCGCCCTGTACAGGCGACCCACTCCCCGCGCTTTACCTCGAGGTCCAGGTCCCTCAGGACGGGAACGGCGAACTCGCCGCGGCGATACGTCCGCTCGATGCCGCGCGCCTCCAGGATGACGTCGTCTGCGCTCATGACCGCAGTCGGGTCGATGATGATGAACCCCCTCGAACGAAGTACGAGCAGGCAGTAAGGCTCGCACTCGATGCTGAGTTTGCGCTGGGATTCACCTGAGAATGACCTGAGTGACCGCTCCAAGTGCGCCGACCGGAGCCCGCCGCCGCGCCGCGGCAGGTGGCCTCCCTCCGCTTGGGGAATACACAGCCAGGATGTGACACGCCCGGCGGCGACTTGCCGCCGGCGAGGGGAGGGCTCGATGGCCAGGAAAGACGAGACGGCTTCGCTCAGCCGCGGCGCACGCCGGCGCGCGAGGTATCGCGAGATCGCCGCCGTGCTGTGGGACGAGCGCGTGCTCAACCTCTTCAAGGGCGGGGGGCTTGAGGAGAACGCGCCGCCGGAGGCGGCGCGCCGCGAGGGCGACCCCGGCGTCAAAGAGCAGGAGCTTCCGCGCGCCGTGCGCATCCGCCATGCGCTCGAGCGCCTCGGGCCGGCTTTCGTCAAGGCCGGCCAGATCCTCGCCACGCGCCGCGACCTCGTCACCCCGGACCTCGCCGAGGAGCTCTCCAAGCTGCAGGACGACGTGCCCACGCTGCCCTGGGAGGAGATCAAGGCTCGCATCGAGGACGAGCTCGGGCACCCCGTCGAGGAGCTCTTCGCGACCTTCGACCCGGTACCCCTGGCTGCCGCGAGCATCGGCCAGGTCTACCGCGCCACGCTGCCCGATGGCACGCCGGTGGCGGTCAAGGTGCAGCGGCCCGGCGTCACCGAGACCATGGACATCGATCTCGAGATCCTCATCGAGCAGGCACACCGGCTTGCCATCCACACGCAGTGGGGCAGGGACTTCGACGTCGCTTCCCTCGCCGAGGAGTTCGCCACGATCCTGCGCTCCGAGCTGGACTATCGCCACGAAGGCCACGCTCTCGAGCGCTTTCGCGCGGAGTTTGCCGAGAGCAAGGACGTGCTGTTCCCGGCCGTCTACTGGGACCACAGCACCCAGTACGTGCTCACGATGGACTTCATCGACGGCGTGTCGGCCACCAAGCTCGAGGGCGGGGAGGTAGCCGGCGTCAGCGGCGAGCGCCTCGTGGAGGTCGGCGTGGGCTGCTACTTCCAGCAGATCTTCGAGATGGGCTTCTATCACGCCGACCCGCACGCCGGGAACCTCTTCGCCATGCCCGACGGGCGCGTGGCCTTCGTCGACTTCGGGCGCACGGCGAGCATCTCACAGCGCAACCGCGACGCCGTCTTCGACATGCTTCTCGCGGTGTTCGACGACGACGTTCGTGGAGCGACCGAGGCGGTGCTCATGATGTGCGGCGCGCCGCCGCACGCCGACATCGCCCAGCTCGAGGTGGAGCTCGGCCAGATCATGGCCGCGTACCGCCGCTCCCAGACGATGGGCGGAGGCCTCGACGACCTCGTGCAGAAGCTGCTGACGATGATGCGCGCCCACCAGCTGCACCTGCCCACCGAGCTCACGGTGCTGCTGACCACGCTGGGCATGGTCGACGGCGTCGCCGGCCAGATCGACCCCACGTATCGCCTGGTGGACCTGGCCAAGCCGTTTGCGAAGAAGCTCCTGCCCGAGCAGTTCGGCCCCGAGCGGATCTTCAAGGCCACGCTGCGTTCGGCGCGGGCCTACGCCCGCTTCTTCGACGATCTGCCGGTGCAGGCCACGCGCGTGTTACGGCGCGCCGGCGAGGGTGAGTTCCGGGTTTCCATACGGCCCACCGGCTTCGAGCAGGTGATGGAGCGCCTGCAGGCGGGATTCACGCTGATCGCGTACGCGCTGATCGTCTCGGCGCTCATCATCGGCTCGTCGATCCTCGTGAGCCGGCCAAACCTGACCCGGGTGGAAGCGGTGGGGTACCGCGTGGTGCTGTTCGCGGCCATCGCCAGCGTCGTCGTGCTGCTCACGAGGATGGTGCGCGCCGAGTGGCGCAGGCGCCGCGCCCAACAACGCGCGGACTAGGGCACGCCGCCGACGTAGCCCGGCTCAGTACAGGTCGACCGGCGGCGCGGCGAGGCACTCTTCGAGCGCTCGCCGCCCGTCCGCGAGCACGGCCGGCCCGTGCGTCGTGAGGACGTACTCGACGTCCTGCTCGGCCAACGGCCGCAGCGTGACCGCGAAGACGTCGCGGTACCAGCCGGCGCCGGTGCCCGAGCTCTGGTTCCAGAAGCGCACGCCGCCCTCCGTGCCGACCACGGCGTCGCCGAAGACGACGGCGCGCAGACCGGGGAAGTACAGCGGGTACTCACTGCGCCGCGGCTTGCCGATGGTGTAGGCAAGGACGGCGCCGTCGGCGATCTCGGCCGCCTCGCCGGTGGCGCTCTGCGGGATGACCTCGAGTGGCGCCAGGCGCGTGAGCCGCTTCTTCACGCCCGGATGCCCCCAGATGAGCGTGGGCACGGTGCGGGAGTAGCGCTCGTAGAGCGTCTCGACGCTGCGCGTGTGGTAGGGGTTGGTGACGAGGAGCTCGAGGTGCCGGGCGTCGCCGATCAGGCCGTCGATGTCGGCGAGCAGCGGCGCCCGCCGCACGTCGCCCTCGGGCGGCAGCAGCGGGTCGACGAAGGCCAGCATCTCGCCATCGACGAGCGCGTAGCTCACGACCTCCTCGACACTGGACCGGTACTCTGGGTGCGGCGCGGTCCA
>JAPLCL010000011.1 GCA_026392265.1 Actinomycetota bacterium | reverse complement strand
GAGGCTCTCGTAGTCGACCGGCGTATCGAGGAGGCTCGCCGGCACGCAGCCGCCCGAAGGCCCGCCGAGCTGCACGGCTTTGAACTTGCGGCCGTCCTTGATGCCGCCGCCGACGTCGAAGATGAGGTGGCGGAGGCTCGTGCCCATCGGCACCTCGACGAGGCCGCCGTTGACGACCTTGCCGGCGAGGCTGAAGGCCTTGGTACCGCGACAGTGCTCGACGCCCAGCGCAGCGTAGGCGTCGGCGCCGTGCGTGACGATCCAGGGGATGTTGGAGAAGGTCTCGACGTTGTTGATGTTCGTCGGCTTGCCCCAGAGGCCGGAGACGGCAGGGAACGGCGGCCGCGTGCGCGGCATGCCGCGCTTGCCCTCGATGCTGGCGATGAGCGCGGTCTCTTCGCCGCAGACGAAGGCCCCGGCGCCGAGCTTGAGGTGCAGGTCGAACTCCCAGCCGGTGCCGAACACGTTGTTGCCGAGGTAGCCGCGCTCTTCGGCAGCGGCGACCGCCATGGTGAGGCGCTTGACGGCCAGCGGGTACTCGGCGCGCACGTACACGTAGCCCTCGTGCGCGCCGATCGCGTAGCTGCCGATGATCATGCCTTCGATGACGGCGTGCGGGTCGCCCTCGAGGATGGAGCAGTCCATGAACGCCCCGGGGTCGCCTTCGTCGGCGTTGCAGATGATGTACTTCTCGTCGCTCCTGCTCTGGCTGGCGAACTTCCACTTGACGCCCGTGGGGAAGCCGGCGCCGCCGCGCCCGCGGATGCCCGAGTCGGTGACGCTCTCGATGATCCACTCGGGCGTCTTCTCGGTGAGGGCCATGCGCGCGGCCTCGTAGCCGCCGCGCGCCAGATACTCCTCGATGCTCTCGGGATCGATGACGCCCACGTCGCGCAGGGCGATACGCGTCTGCTGCTTGTAGAAGCCGATCTCGTGCCAGTCGCGGATGCGCGCGCCGGTCTGGGCGTCCTTGTACAGGAACTTCTCCACCGGCGCGCCGCCCTTGAGGTGCTCTTCGACGACCTTGCCGACGTCCTCGGGGCGCAGGTGGCCGTACAGCGTGTCGTCGCTCAGCACCACGACCGGGCTCATGGAGCACAGCCCGTGACAGCCGATGATGGAGACTTGCACCCGGTCGCCGAGGCCGGCCGTCTGGACCTCCTGGACGAAGGCGTCGTGAACGGCCAGGGAGCCCGCGAACACGCAAGCCGTCCCGGCGCACACGGTGACCCGGTAGCCCCCGCCGGGCGTCTCGGCGACGCGCACGTTGCGGGCCTCGGTCTCAGGTGTCGTGATGTCGTCAGCCATGATCTGTCTGCTCACCCTTTCTCGGCGCCGACTTCGTGCATGAAGTCGCGGATGATCTTGCGCGTCTTGTCAGGGGTGAGGCCGCCGTAGGTCTTGTCGCCGATGCGCATCACCGGAGCCTGAGAGCACGCCCCCATGCAGGCCACTGAGGACAACGTGAACTTCATGTCCGTGGTGGTCTTGCCGTCGGGGATGCCGAGCTCTTCCTCCAGGGCTTCGGTGATCTGCACGGCCCCCGCCACATGGCAGGCCGTGCCGTGGCACACATCGATGATGTACTCGCCCACCGGCGAGAGGCGAAACTGGTTGTAGAAGCTGGAGATGCCGTAGATCTGCGACAGCGACACACCGGTCTGCAGCGAGATCTCCTGGATCGCGAGGCGCGGCAGATACCCGTAGGCCTCCTGCGCGTTCTGCAGCATGGCGATGAGGCCGGTGCCGTGATCGTAGTAGTCGGCGAGCACCGGCTGCAGGGGCTTGAGGTCGACGCCGGGCTGCGCGGCGAGGCGCGCCTCGGCGAGGCGCGCCGCGTTGGGCACGGGCAGC
>JAPLCL010000316.1 GCA_026392265.1 Actinomycetota bacterium | reverse complement strand
GCTGATCTACTCCTACGACCACGGGCTGGTGGAGGTCTCCGTCAAGGCGCAGCACGACGGCCGGCTCGCGGTCTCGATCCGCGACCACGGCATCGGCATCCCGGCGCGCTGCCTTCCGCGGATCTTCGACGAAGACTACCGTGCCGACCCCGCCGTCAAGCACCACCAGGACGGCGCAGGGCTGGGCCTCACCATCGTCCGTGAGATCGCCGATCTCCACCAGTTCCACCTCGCCGCGGAGGGCGAAGAAGGCAAGGGCAGCGTGTTCACCTTGACCGTCCCGCCGGCGCCGACGGCGTGAGGGTAGGGGGCGACGAGGTCCGCTCACAGCCCGCGTAGGTGGTCGATCGCCGCCGCGGCATAGGCCGGCAGGCGCTCCTCCAGGCACGCGGACAACGTCATCCGACTCCCCATCTCGCGCGGTTCGATACCCATGACGGCGAACGGAGGGATGGAGTATCCCGCCTCGCGGGCCAGCTCCAGCACCCTGAGTACGTCGCCCTCGTGCGTCGTCAGGCCGCTCACTTCTTTCTGCGTCTCCACCTCATCCGGGAAGAAGATGCGAAAGTCGCCTGGAGCCAGACCAAGGTGCGCCGCATCGACCACCAGCACGGCCTCGGTATCGGCGTTCAAGTACGCGACCAAGCTGAGCGCGTCGGTGGACAGATCGATGGCCACGAAGTCGCGGTCGAGACCGTTGGCCACGACATGCTCTATCACGCGCAAGCCGACGGCGTCATCGCCGGCCATGTAGTTACCTACGCCGACCAGGTAGCGCACCGTACTCAGCGTACGAACTTGACGTCCAGGTAGTGCGTGGAACACGAAATGCAGGGGTCGTAGGCGCGCACCAGCATCTCGAGCGCCAGTTCCATCTCCTTTTCGCTTCTGTCCTGGGCGACGAGCTCAGGCACGAGTTTCTCGAAGTCGTGCTGGATGTTGTTGTGGTTCTGGTTGGTCGGGATGATGCAGTTGCCGTCGACGCACATGCCCTCTTGGTCGTAGTCGTACTCGTGGAAGAGGATGCCGCGCGGCACCTCGGTCGCGCCTGAACCGGGGCCGTACCTGGTGGGCTCGACGAGGGGCTCGAGCTTGACCCCGGCATCGATGAGCTCGTCCAGCAGGCCGACCGACTCGTAGACGTCCGAGACGATCTCGACGGCCTGCGCGACCGTGTTCATGTAGGGGTTCGTACAGATCGGCTGCATGCCGAGCGCCTGCGCCACCTTCTTCGCCTCGGGATGGAGCCTGTCGTAGTTGTTGTTGAAACGCGCCAGGGCGCCGGCCGCGTAGGAGGACAGCTTGTGCTTCGTGTACTTGGCCGTCGATTGCGGCACGACGAACTCGTTGGTCACCTGCTTGTAGTCGGCCACCGGGTAGCGCTGCTTCGTCCCGTCGGGCAGCACCGACTGGATCAGGCCGTCGTAAAGACCGTAGTCCTTGTCGTTCGACAGGGCGATGTACTCGGTGGGGCGGTCGAACGCGGGCACGTTGGGGGCCAGCGCCATGACGGTCGCGACCGTCGCCTCCAGATCGGGCACGGCGGCGAGGAGCTGTTCCCTCAGCTGCTTCAGCTCCTTTGTGGTGGGCACTTCCGCCATGCCGCCGGGGACTATGCTCATGGGGTGCGTGGTGCGTCCGCCGATGAGGGAACCCCACTCGTGCCCCAGCCTCTTGAGGCGCAACGCTCGTGCCACCACCTCGCCGTGCGTCGCGACGAGCGGGAACACCGACGGCGCGCCGAGCAGGTCGGGGGCGGCCAGGAAG
>JAPLCL010000117.1 GCA_026392265.1 Actinomycetota bacterium | reverse complement strand
GACCGCTACGTCGAGGTGCTGCGCGCCCTGCTGGCGCCGCGACTCGCGCAGCTCGGCCTCGAGCCGCTTCCGGCAGCCGGCTGGATGTGGAACGCCGGAAAGGCAGGCGCCACCTTCGCCGTCGCCCTCACCCACGATCTCGATCACCTCTGGCGCTGGACGCGGCGCGGGTTCGCCGCCGCCGGCTACCGCACGGCGCGCGCCGTGCGCCGCGGCGACGGCGCCGCCGCGCGCCGCGAGCTCGGCGACGGCGCCGACTGGCTCGTCCGCCACCTTCCGCGGCGCACGGACCCCTTCTGGACCTTCCCGCAGATCCTCGGCGGTGAGGACGCCCGTGGCGTCTCGTCCACGTTCTTCGTCATCGCCCGCCACACGCACGCACAGGACGGCAACCAGCCCGAGACCTACCGGCGGCGTATCCCCGAGGCCCTGAGCCTCGTGCGTGCCACCGGGCGCGAGCTGGGTCTGCACGGCAACGACGCCGACCGCCTGGGAACCGAGGCGCTCACTCGCGACCGCGACGACCTGCAGCGGCGTGTCGGCGCTGCCGTGACCGGCATCCGCTACCACTACCTGCGCGCCCTCTATCACGAGACGCTCCCGTATCTCGAGGCGACGGGGTTCGACTACGACACTTCGTTGGCGTTCGCCGAGCACGAGGGCTTCCGCTGCGGCTGCTCGTTCCCGTTCCATCCCTACTCACTCGCCGAGGAGCGGCCCCTCGACCTGATCGAGCTACCTCTCGCGGTGATGGACGGCACCCTGCAGGAATCGCACTACCGCGGTCTGGCGGCGGCCGACGCCGAGCGCGCCGCCGCCTCCGTGCTCGCCCGCGCCCTGCGCAGCGGGGGCGCGGTCAGCCTGCTCTGGCACAACAACCGCTTCGACCGCCGCGTCTCTCGCGGCTACGACGAGGTCTACTGGCATCTGGTCGATCAGGCACTGGCGCACGGCGCCTGGTGCGACCGCGCCGCCGACATCGTCGCCCGCTGGCGAGAGGCCACGTCGTGATCCGCGTCGTCCACCTCTCCGTGGTCCACAAGCCCGACGACCCTCGCATCTACGAGCGCGAGTGCCGCACGCTCGCCCAGAACGGCTACGAGGTGATGTTCATGGTCCCCGGGGCCGAGCCCGGGCGCGACGCGGCCGGCGTGATCCTGCGGCCGCTGCCGCAGCGTGGCCGCAGCACTCGCTTCCTCAGCTCGGTGGAGATCACGAAGGCACTGCGCGAACTGAGACCCGACGTCCTGCACGTGCACGACCCCGAGCTGCTGACGCTGTTCCCCGCGGTCAAGGCCTTCATCCCGCGCCTCGTCTACGACATGCACGAGTACCTGCCCGAGGCCGTGGCGGGCAAGTACTACATCCCCGAGAAGGCGCGGCCGCTCGCCGCGCAGGCGACCGCCACCGCCCAGAAGCGCCTCGCGGCCCTGGGCAGGGGCGTGGTGGTCGTCACCGACGAGCAGCTGAAGGCGCTGGGCAGCACGCCGAAGCTCCGCCTCGTGCTGCCCAATTACCCGCGCCTCGAGCGCTTCGCCGGCGCGGAGCCGCTGCCCGACCTGGCCGCCGATCCGCGCCTCAAGCTCGTCTACGTCGGCAGCCTGTCTCGCGGTCGCGGCTGTGCCCTGATGCTCGACGTCATGGAGCAGCTCGCCGCCGACGAGGCCGTGCTCTTCCTCGGCGGCACCTTCGCCTCTCCCGACATGGAGGAGGAGACGCGCCGGCGCCTCGCCGCCGGGCTCGACGACCGCGTGAAGCTGCTCGGCCGCGTTCCTCCCGCCGAGCTGCCGCGCTACCTCGCCGCCGCCGACGTAGTCTGGATCCCCTCCGTACCCACCGTGCAGTACGCGTACCCCACGATCCCCACCAAACTGCTCGAGGGCATGGCCATGGGGCTGGCCGCGCTGGTGACGAATCTGCCGGGGCGCGGCGAGCTGGTCCGCCTCGAGGAGTGCGGTCTCGCCGTGGAGCCCGGCGTGGAGGGCCATGTGCGCGGCGTGCGCCGCCTGCTGGCCAGCCGCGAGGCGCTCCCCCAGATGGGCGTGCGCGGCCGCCGCGCCGTGGAGCGCCGCTTCTGCTGGGAGGTCGTCGCGGGCGATTTGGTAGACTTCTACGACCGTCTCACCAGAGGGGAGTCCTCACCGTGAGCATCGAACGCTTCGACAACGTGCTCGTCCTGGCGCCGCACACCGACGACGGCGAGTTCGGCTGCGGAGGTACCATGGCGCGCCTCATCGAGGCCGGCGTCAAGGTCACGTACGCCGCCTTCAGCACCGCCGCCAAGAGCGTCCCCGAGGGCTTCCCGAAGGACGTCCTCAAGCACGAGGTCCGCGCCGCGACGGGCGTGCTCGGTATCCCCGAGGCAGACCTCAAGGTCTACGACTTCGAGGTGCGCATGTTCCCGACGCTGCGCCAGGACATCCTCGAGGAGATGATCGTCCTGCAGCAGGAGCTCGACCCCGACTGCGTGCTGCTGCCGGCGCTGATCGACCTGCATCAAGACCACAAGACGATCGCCGAAGAGGGCCTGCGCGCTTTCAAGCGCACCACCGTGATGGCCTACGAGATCCCCTGGAACAACCTCAACTTCCAGCAGCAGGCCTACGTACGGCTCGAGGAGCGGCACGTCGAGAAGAAGGTGGAGGCCCTGTCCTGCTACGCCAGCCAGGGTCACCGCAACTACACGCGCGAGGACTACATCCGCAACGTCGCCCTCACGCGCGGCATCAACATCGGCTGCGAGTTCGCCGAGGTGTTCGAGGTCTACCGCTGGATCATGTAGCGACCCGCCGCGCGCGGCCGGCGTCATGACCCTGCCGCCGCTCAAGCTCGTCCTCACGGCCGTCGGCTGCCCCGGCGCAAGCACGCTCGTCCGCATGCTCAAGGCCAACGGCGAGCGCGAGATCAGCATCCACGGCGTGGACATGCGCGCAGACGCTATCGGCCGCTTCCTCTGCGACGGCTTCGACCTCGTGCCCGCCGGGGCCTCGCCCGGCTTCATCCCCGCGCTGGCGGCGGTAGTCGAGCGTGTGCGTCCCGACCTGCTGTTCGTGCAGTCGTCTCACGAGATCGAGGTCGTGGCTCGCCATCGCGGCGTGTTCGAGGCGCTGGGCGCCAAGGTCCTGGCCGACGGCGTCAACGGTATCGAGACCGCCGGCGACAAGGCGCTCATGCACGCCGCCTGCAGCCAGATCGCTGTACCCCAGCCCGGGCTGCTCCTGCCGCGCTCGCTGGGAGAGTTCGTCGCCGGGGCTCGCGAGCTCGGCTACCCCGACGTGCCCGTGTGCTTCAAGCCGCCGGTGGCCAAGGGCTCGCGCGGCTTCCGCATCCTCTCCGCCGAGGTCGACCGCGTCCACGAGCTGCTGCACGAGCGCCCCATCAACCGCTACATGACCCTGCCGGAGCTCGAAAGCTTGTTCCGTGGCGTGGAGCCGTTCCCCAGACTCATGCTCATGGAGTATGTGGACGCCCCGGAGATCACCGTGGACCTGTTCGCCGACAAGGGTGAGATGGTGTTCCATCAGACCCGCACCCGCGAGGAGTTCCTCACCGGCCTTGCGATGGCGTTCAAGACCATCGACCGCCCCGACCTCGTGGAGCTCAGCCGCCAGGTGGTCCGCCACCTGCAGCTCGACTACTTCCAGAGCATCCAGTGGATCGGCGGCAAGCTGCTCGAGATCAACCCGCGCGTGAGCACGTTCGTGTACCAGGAGGACTTCATCATCCCGTACCTGGGCATCAAGTACGCGCTCGGCGAGCTGGACGCCGCAGGCGTCGCCCTCGCCCAGTCCAGGGTGCGCTTCTCGCGCCGCTCCGTGCGGTACTACGACCAGGTCTTCTGGGACGAGTGAACGGAGGCGTGCGGCCATGCACATCCTCTTTCTGAGCCACTACTTTGTTCCCGAGAACAACGCCCCGGCGGCGCGCGTGCACGGCATGGCCAGGGAGTGGGCGCGCCTCGGGCACCGTGTCACCGTGCTCACCGGCGCGCCCAATGTCCCGGCCGGCGTCGTGTTCGAGGGCTACCGCAATCGGCTGTACCAGGAGGAATGGATCGAGGGCATCCGCACGGCGCGCGTGTGGACCTACCTCGCCGCTAACCGCGGCCGCGTGCGCCGCGGCCTCAACTTCCTTTCGTACATGGCCGCGGCCGGCGCCGCCGGCTCCGCCCTTCGCCCGCGCGCCGACGTGGTCATCGCGACCTCGCCGCAGTTCTTCGCCGGCTGGGCCGGCGTGCCTGTCTCGCGGGCACACGGCGCGCCCCTGGTGCTCGAGATCCGCGACATTTGGCCCGCTTCGATCACCGCCGTCGGGGCGCTCGAGGAAGGCCGCGTCGTCCGCGCGCTCGAAGGCCTCGAGCGCGCCCTCTACGACGCCGCGGACCACATCGTCGCCGTCGGCGAGGGCTACCGGCAGAACATGATCCGCAAGGGCGTTTCCGCGGACAAGATCGACGTGGTGACCAACGGTGTGGACGCCGACCTGTTCACGCCGCGCCCGGCCGACGCCGCGCTGCGCGAGCGCCTCGGCCTCAAGCCCGACGCCTTCGTCGTGACCTTCGCCGGCACCATCGGTATGGCGAGCGGGCTCGGGGTGGCACTCGGCGCCGCGCGCCGTCTCAAGGAGCAGGGCCGCGACGACATCGCCTTTCTGCTCGTCGGCGACGGCGCGGTGCGCGCCGACCTTGAGACGCAGGCGCGCGCGCAAGGCCTCGATAACGTCGTGTTCACCGGACTCCTGCCGCGCGCCGAGCTGCCCGACTATCTGGCAAGCAGCGACGCCTGCCTGGTGCACTTCCGCAAGCAGGAGCTCTTTTCCACGATCCTGCCCAGCAAGTTCTTCGAGGACGCGGCCATGGGGAAGCCTATCCTTCTGGGCTTCGAGGGCGACGCCCGCGCCATGCTCGGCGAAGCCGACTGCGGCATCGCCTTCGAGCCCGACAACGACGCTGAGCTGGCGGCGGCCGTCGTCAGGCTGGCGGGCGATCGCGCCGAGTGCGCCCGCCTGGGTGCTAGCGGCCGCCGCTACGTGCTCGAGCACTTCGACCGGCGCACGCTCGCCCACGACTATCTCGAGATCCTCGAGCGCGTGCGCGCCGACTACCTCCGTGGGCCCCGATGACGCCCTGGCGCGGCCGCCGCTCGTCCGCCACAGTCGCGGTGCCCGCCGCCTGCGATAGGATGTGGCCATGACCGCACCCCGGAGGCACGCATGAGCAGCGACGACGCCACGACTATCGACGTGGGCTCCTGGTTCGCCACGCTGCTCCACAACTGGTGGGTCATCCTCGGGATGGTGGTCCTGGGCGCCGCCGTCGGCGGGGCGATCACCCTCGCGGCGCCCAAGGAGTACAGCGCCACGTCCTCCGTCTACATCGGTCAGACCACCGACGCCAACGGCAATCCGATGGCCGGCCTCAACTCCAACTCCAAGGCCGCCACGCAGCTCCTCGCCAGCCAAGCGCTCCTCAACGAGGCCGCCAAGCGTACGGGCATGAAGGTCAGCGCGAGCAGGCTGCGCAAGGAGACCACGGTCGTGACACCGTCGTCGACGGTCAAGACTTCCACGTCGGTGGTCAACATCGTCGTGATCACCGTCACCGACACGAACAAGGAGCGCGCCGCGGCGGCGGCCAACGCGCTCGCCGCGGTGCTCGTGGAACGCATCAGCCCCGGCGTGGACGAGAAGATCGCCCTGCTCGGGCAGCAGCTCGCCACGGGCAAGAAGGCGCTGGCCGCATCGGTGGCGAGGAGCACCGCCGCGCAGGTCGGCCTGGCGGCCATCGCCCGCGGCGGCGGCTCCGCCGCCGAGAGGGCCGCCGCCTCGACGCTCTACGTCGCCATCGTCCAGGCGGCGGCCACCGAGCAGGAGGCCCTGGACTCGTCCAATCAGAAGACCGAGTTGTTGCTGCTCACGGCCAGGCAGGTGGAGCAGCCACGCATCCTCCACGAGGCCGCCGTGCCCGATTCGCCCAGCGGCCCGAGCCTGACGCTCAACGTTGCCGCCGGCGCCCTGGCCGGCTTCGTGATCGGCATCATCGTCGCCTTCGTGCGGCGGCGGCTGGCCGAACGCGGCGCGCCTGCGGCGGCCGCGCGCCCCTGACCGCGGCGCCCCGCGCCGTCACGCCCGCAACGGCCTCTCCTCGCCCCTACAGGTCGTAGGCGTCCGGACGGCGGTTCTGCGGCGACGGGATTTGGGCACGCACCTCGGCGACGCGCTCGATGTCGAGGTCGGCGACGCAGAAGCCCACGCCGCCCTGCACCTCGGCGAGCACCGTGCCCCACGGGTCGACGATCATGCTGTGGCCGTAGCACTCGCGCCCCGGCAGATGCTCCCCCACCTGCCCCGGGGCGACGACGAAGCAGCCGTTCTCGATGGCACGGGCGCGCAGCAGCACTTCCCAGTGGGCCGCGCCCGTATGCACCGTGAACGCCGACGGCACGCAGAGCACCTGGGCGCCGCGAAGCGCCAGGCTGCGATACAGCTCGGGGAAACGCAGGTCGTAGCAGATCGTGAGGCCGAGCGTGACCGGCGCCGGAGGCGCCGCGCTCTCGGCCGACTCCCCCGGCACCGCCTCCCCCGGAGTGATCGTCACCGTGACGAGCTCCACCCCCGGCGTGACGTCGTCCGATTCGCGATACACGGTCGCGCCGGCGGTGGCGTCGAACAGGTGGATCTTGCGGTAGACCGCCCTTGGCCGACCGTCCGGGCCGAACAGCGCCGATGTGTTGTAGGCGCGGCCTGGATCCGGAGACGGCTCGTAGATCGAGCCCGCGAGCACGAAGATGCCGAGCCGCGCCGCCAGCTGCGCCAGGGCGGCGTTGCTCGGCCCGTCCACAGCCTCCGCGCTCGCACGGATGCCGTCCCGGCCGCCCTTGTACCCCCAGGTCTCGGGCAGAGCGACGAGGCGGGCGCCTACGGCCGCCGCCTCCTTCACCAGCGCCGTGGCGACACGCACGTTGTCCGCCACGTCGCCACGCGTGTTCATCTGCACGCCGGCGACGCGCAGGTTCACGAAACGTCGTCCGGCAGCATCACGGCCACGAGGCTGAGGATCTCCCACGCCACTGTGGCCGCGAGCGTCGCCGTGAGGTGTGAGCTGTCGAGGTCGGGGAGCACTTCCACGACGTCGGCGCCCACGATCCGCAGGCCACGACAGGCGCGCAGCAGCGCCAGTGCCTGCATCGACGTAGGGCCGCCGCACTCGGGCGTGCCTGTGCCGGGCGCGAAGGCCGGGTCGACGAAGTCGATGTCGAAGGTGAGAAACGCCTTGCCAGCGGCACGCTCCACCGCGGCCGCCACCGCGCCCGTCCCGAGCTGCGCGAGGTCGTCCCAAGGAATGACCGTGAATCCCAGGTCACGCGCCTCATCCAGGTCGCCGGGGCCGTAGAGCCCGCCGCGCATGCCCATCAACGTGGAACGCGCGGCGTCGATCAAGCCCTCCTCGGTGGCACGGCGCACGACCGTGCCATGCGTGAACTTCTCGCCGAAGTACTCGTCCCATGTATCGCTGTGCGCGTCGAACTGGATGAGGGCCACGGGGCCGTGCGTGGCGGCCGCGGCCCTCAGCTCGGCCAGGAGCACGCTGTGGTCACCGCCGAACCCGATCGGCACCGCGCCGGCCTCATGCACGGTGCGCAGCGCCGTCGCCATCGTGTCGTAGGAGCGATCCGTGAAACCGGGCACCACGGGGGCGTCGCCGTAGTCGATCGCCGACAGACGCTCGAAGACCGCGACGCGTTGGGCCATGTTGTAGTCGGGGCGGATCGACAGTGACCCCTCACGGATGGCCTTGGGCCCAAAGCGCGCCCCGGCACGGAAGCTCACGCCGGTGTCGAACGGCAGGCCTACGAACGCCACGTCCACCCCGTCGAGATGTGTGGTGTGGGGCAGCCGCAGAAACGTGGAGATGCCGGCGAAGCGCGGCGTCTGCAACGGGTCTGCGGGGCCGTACCCTTTCATCTGCGCCTCCTGTGGTCGCGCGCTTCCATTGTGCAGCTAGCCTACCGTGTAATCATTTGGCGTAGTATGGCCGATAGGAGGCGTGCGGCGCACGCCGCGCGGAGCCACGGGCGGGAGACCCATGTCCGGCGAGAAGATCCGGATCCTCGTGATCGACGACGACGTCGAGCTCACAAGCACGGTCTGCGACGCCCTGGAGTCGCAGGACTACGAGGCCATCGCCGCCAACAGCGGGGAGCACGGCCTCGAGATCGCCTACACGCAGCACCCCCACCTCGTCCTGCTCGACGTCATGATGCCCGGCATGGACGGCTACCAGGTCTGCCGGGAGCTGCAGTTCGGCTACACGAAGGATATCCCGGTCGTGTTTCTCACGGCCAAGGCGGAGCTGGCCAACATGATGGAGGCCAACCGCTCCGGCGCGTCCGCCTACATCACCAAGCCGTTCCGCACCGAGCGCCTCCTGCAGACCGTCCGCGACGTGCTGCGCGACGCGTCTGTGTACTTCGACGAGATCACCGGCCTGCCGACTTTGGCACACGTCCAGGTAGAGGTGCAGCGCCGTTTGTTCGACCACAGCCAGCTCGGTATCCTGTACGTCACCCTGGACGGCGTACACACGCTCGAGCAGCAGCAGGGCTTCGAAGCCGTGGACAATGTCTTTCGCGTCATCGGCAGGCGTCTCGCCGAGACGCGCGGCCACCTCATCCGCAACGAGGACTTTGTCTCTGTCTCAAGCCTCGGCAACGCGTTCCTCGTCGTTCTCTCACCGGCGCGCGACCACGGCTTCGTCGACGAAGACGACCTGCGCCTCGTCAAGAACCGCCTCGAAGAACAGCTGCTCGGTTACCTCGCCGACGAGCTGGAGAGCAAGCTCATGGCCCATGTCGACCTGTACGTGGGTTATTCGCGCCTCGGGCAGTCGCCCAAGGTGAGGTTCAGGCGCGCCCTGCTCGAGGCCATCGAGTGCGCCACCCGCGGTATCCAGCAGGAGCGCAGCGAAGTCCAGCATCGCCTGAGCGCGGAGTTCGAACGCGTGATCAGCGAATCGCAGATCACCTGCGTCTACCAGCCCATCGTCACCTTGAGCGACTTCACGGTCATCGGCTACGAGCTCCTCGCCCGCGGGCCCTTGCAGAGCGAGCTCCACCGCCCCGACGCGCTCTTCGAAGTCGCGCGCGCCGAGAACCGCGTGCCCGAGCTCGATCGCCTCTGTCGCATGATGGCGGCGCGCAGCAGCGCGACCCTGCCGCGGGAGTACCTGCGCTTCATCAACACGGAGCCCATCGATCTGCTTTCGCGCTCGGGCGGCGAGATCGCCGTGCAGGAGTTCATCGACGCTACGCCCGAGGAACTAC
The DNA here is from genome assembly GCA_026392265.1 of Actinomycetota bacterium. Taxonomy (GTDB): domain Bacteria; phylum Actinomycetota; class Thermoleophilia; order UBA2241; family UBA2241; genus CAIXSE01. The sequence goes on along the minus strand of JAPLCL010000117.1, from coordinate 2,140 downwards.
GCAGCCAGACGGTGATGGAGATCACCGAGAACGCCGTCATCGACGATTTCCCCCACATGCGCTACGTGGTCGACCGGCTACGCGACAAGGGCTTCCGCATCGCCATCGACGACGCCGGCGCCGGGTACGCCGGCCTCCAGACGATGGTCGAGATCGAGCCCGATTTCATCAAGCTCGACATGAGCCTGACGCGCCATCTGGAACGGTCGCTGGTGAAGCAGAAGCTGATCGGTACGCTGCGCGACTTCTGCGAACAGGCCGAGATCGCCTTGGTGGCGGAGGGTATCGAGACCACGGAGCAGCTCGATGCCCTCCTGGCACTCGGTATCACCTACGGCCAGGGTTTCCTGTTCGCGCACCCGGGCTCGCCCTATCCGCTGCGGCAGACGATCCTGCCGGGCGGTGCGCCTGCGGCGACCGCCCCGGCGCCCGGAGAGCCAGTCGCCGGTTGAGGCGAGCAAGAGCCGCGGATCATTCGCGGCAAAGGCGCTTGCGCCCGCACTTGCCTCTCGTGGTACAATCCCGCCCACGATGACGACCACCGATGCCAACCGCAGCACCACCTCGCGCCCCCGGCGTCGCTGGGCCTGGCGCGCGTAGCGCGCCCATTCTCGACATCCCGCGTGGGCTTTGCCCGCACCCCCGACCACACCACCGTGGTCTTCCCGTCCCCCCATTCAGGGAGTCACCAGACGTGAATCCGCACAGCTATCGTGTTTCGAGAGGAGGTAGGTCATGAGTGAGTACAAGAAGAAGTTCATCCTTGACGAGGAGAGGATCCCCAAGGCCTGGTACAACATCATCCCCGACCTGCCCGCGCCGCCGCCGCCACCGCTCAACCCGGCGACCATGCAGCCGGCCGGCCCCGACGACCTGGCGCCGATCTTCCCGCCCAGCATCATCGCCCAGGAGGTCTCGGGCGAGCGCTACATCGAGATCCCTGAGGAGATCCACCAGATCTACCGTATCTGGAGACCGACGCCGCTCATCCGCGCTACCGGCCTCGAGAAGGCGCTCGATACGCCGGCGAAGATCTTCTTCAAGCACGAAGGGGTCAGCCCGGCGGGCTCGCACAAGAGCAACACCGCCGTCGCGCAGGCCTACTACAACAAGCTCGACGGTACCACGCGACTGGCCACAGAGACCGGCGCCGGCCAGTGGGGCAGCGCCCTCAGTATGGCCTGCCAGATGTTCGGCCTCGAGTGCATGGTCTACATGGTCAAGGTGAGCTACCACCAGAAGCCCTACCGGCGCAGCATGATGCAGCTGTGGGGGGGTACCGTCATCCCCAGCCCCAGCGACCAGACCAACGCCGGACGGGCCGTGCTCGCCGAGGACCCGGAGTCGCTGGGCAGCCTCGGCATCGCCATCAGCGAGGCTGTCGAGGACGCCGTCACGCATCCCGGCTCCAAGTACGCTCTGGGCAGCGTGACCAACCACGTGCTGCTGCATCAGACCATCATCGGCGAAGAGGCCATCCTGCAGGCCCAGGACGCCGACGCCTATCCGGATGTCGTGATCGGCTGCGTCGGCGGTGGCTCAAGCTTCGGCGGGATCGCCTTCCCCTTCCTCCGCGAGAACCTCGCCGGCAAGACGAACACGCGCCTGGTCGCGGTAGAGCCGACCGCCTGCCCGTCCCTCACCAAGGGTCAGTTCCGCTACGACTTCGGCGATGAGGCCCAGACTACGCCCCTGTTCAAGATGTACACGCTGGGCCACGACTACATGCCTCCCGGCATCCACGCCGGCGGTCTGCGCTATCACGGTATGGCACCACTGCTCAGCCACGTGTACGACCTGGGGCTGCTCGAGGCCGTGTCCGTGCCTCAGACCAAGGTCTTCGCGGCGGCGCAGCTCTTCGCGCAGACAGAGGCCATCGTACCGGCCCCGGAGAGCGCTCACGCGATCCTCGTGGCCATCAACGAGGCGCTGAAAGCCAAGGAGGAGGGCGTGAGCCGCAACATCATGTTCAACCTCACCGGCCACGGCCTTCTTGACCTCGGCTCGTACGATACCTTCCTCAGCGGCGGCCTCGAGGACTACGACCATCCGGAGGCAGCGATCGCCGCGTCGATCGCGACGCTGCCGAAGGTGGACTAAGGCAAGGGGTGCGGGCGTGGCGGCGGGGCGAAAGCCCCGC
>JAPLCL010000310.1 GCA_026392265.1 Actinomycetota bacterium | reverse complement strand
CCGTGCGCGGACGTGTGTACCGGGCAGGCCGTCTTGCACGGGCTCCAGCCCTTGCGGTCGATGGCGAACGTCGCCGGGACAGCGTTGGCGAACGGCCTGTGGACGGCGGTCCGCTCGCTGACCCCGAAGTCGAAGTCGTTCGGATAGGTCACGGGGCACACGGCCGCGCACTCGCCGCAGCCGACGCACTTCTCGTTCACGTAACGCGGGCGGTGGCGCACGGTCACGTTGAACTCGCCGGGCGGACCCGTGATCGCGGTCACGTCGGAGAGCGCGTGCAGGTGGATGCGGCTGTTGGTGGCCGTGCCGGTGAGACGCGGCGCCAGGGAGCACATGGCACAGTCCTCGGTGGGGAACGTCTTGCTGAGCCGGGCCATGTAGCCGCCGATGCTCTGCTGACGCTCCACGAGGTGGACCTCGATGCCCGCGGCGGCAAGTTCCTCAGCGGCGGAGATACCGGCGATACCGCCGCCGACTACCAGCACGGAGCGGTTGAGGAACGTGCGCTGGCGCGGCAGGTCGCTCATGTGGTGCAGGCGGGCGACGGCGCCCTCGACGATCTTCTTGGCCTTCGCCTGGGCGCGTTCCGGCTCGTGCGCGTGCACGTAGGAGCAGCCCTCGCGGATGTTGCCGAAGGCGACGGCGTTCTCGCCGAGGCGCAGCTCGCGGGCGATGCGCTCGAAGGTGGGGCCCTGGAAGCGCGGCGAGCACGAGGCGATCACGAAGTGGTCGAGGCCGCGCTCTTCGACGGCCTTCTCGATCATGGCGCGGCCTTCGGTGCCGCACATGAACTGGTTGATGTTCACCTCGACGACGCCGTCGAGAGAGCGCGCGTGCTCGGCCAGCGGCTCGAGGTCCACGACCCCGCTGATATTACCGCCGCACTCGCAGAGAAAGACGCCGCCTCTCATCGCGCACCCCCCGCGCTCGCGGCGGGCGTCTGACGGGCGCCGATGCGCTCGAGGAACGGTTCGACGTCCTGAGAGTGCGACTGGATGCCGACCACCTTCTCGGGGTCGGCGCCGAACGCCAGTGCCAGGAGCTGCTGCACGTGCAGATGCACGAACGGGTAGTCCTCCTGGGCGCTCGCCGAGATGATGTCGTGGTAGCGGTCGAACTGCACGTGGCAGTTGGGGCACATGTGCACGAGGACGTCGACCTTCTCCTCGGCCAGCCGGTGCAGCTTCTTCTGCGTCACTCCCATCGAGATCGATGGGTTGACGAAGCGCTGTCGGAAGCCGGCCCCACAGTGCGTCTGCTTCTCGTTGTAGGCGCCGGTGCAGACGACGCCCGCCGGGATGAGCATCTCCTCGGGCACCATGAAGTTCTCGTTGTTGCCCAGGGTCTCGTCGGGGAAGACCTTGCAGTAGTGGCAGGCGGGGTGCGTCGCGACCTTGATGCCGTCCAGCCGGCGGCGGATCAGCCCGGGCACGCTCTCATGCGCGCCCCAGAGGATCTCGAGGGTGTGCTTGTGCTGCACGGTGCCGGCCACGCGGTCGTCGTACTCGCGGCCGATCTTGCCGAGCACCTCGTTGGTCTCGTCGCGGTACTCGGTTACGTCGAGGATGTTGCGCGCCTTCTTGTTGATCGCATAGCAGGTGGAGCAGAGGTAGCTCATCACCGGATGCTCGTCGTCGACCACGACGCAGGCGTTGCGCGCGGCGATGCCGACGGTGGTCTGGATCGGCATGAGGTCGGAGTAGTAGCCCAGGCCGGTGCAGCAGGTCTGGTCGGGATTGACCGTGTACTCGATCCCGAACTTCTCGAAGAGCCACTTGGTGGACGATTCGACGCCCGGGTACTCGGCCGAGACGAGGCAGCTGCGGAACAGCGTGACGCCCTTCTCGATGCGCGGCACGTCGGGGGTCTTTGTGAAGTTCTTGGCCATGGACACCCTCGCTGTTGCTGACGACCCCGGTATTGTCTATAAGAAAAGCTGTTCCTGCAAATCAGTAAAGCTTATAGATAGCACGCCGGGGATAAGAGCCCGCACAGATCGAGCCTGTGTGGCCCCGGGAAACGGGTGTCGCGGCGGCCGAGTCGCGCGGGGAGGTTACGAACCGCCTTCTGGAGGGCACTACATGGGTACCACACCACGGCTCCGCGGCCCCCGCCCCGGGAGCCGTAGCCGCCTCGTCATCGGGAGGACCGATGGGCCAAGTCCACCCACTGCCGCAGGCATCGTCCACCGACGAGCTGCCAGCCCAGCAGGCCGGCGCCGTCCGATCAATCGACAGCGCCCGGTGCGGGTTGTGTGGGGCCAAGTTGAGCGCGCGCGCGTTGAGGCACCACGTCGTCTCGCCGCAGTCATGCGACGCCACGCTCACCGTCTGCCACACCTGCCAGAAGGCGGCGCTGGGCGAGGGGTACAGGCCGGCGGAGTGAAACGTCTCCGGCCCAGCTTCTCGCCGCCGACGGGAGCCCATGGGCTCCCGTTTGCTAGAATGGCACGCCCCACGACGCGGCCCGCCCCCACGACCAAGGGATGACCATGCGCCTTCTCGATGCCTGTGCCCGAGTTCCCGCCGACGCGACGCCTGTGTGGCTCATGCGGCAGGCGGGCCGCTACCTGCCCGAATACCGCGCCATCCGCGCAAAGCTCTCGTTCGTGGAGATGTGCATGCGCCCGGACATCGCCGCCGAGGTCACTCTCCAGCCGCTGCGCCGCTTCGAGCTGGACGCCGCCATCATCTTCGCCGACATCCTGCTGCCGCTCGAGCCCATGGGCATCGGCTTCCACTTCACGCCCGAGGACGGGCCCGTGATCGAGAAGCCCGTCCGCAGTGCCAAGGATCTTGACGGCGTCCACGGCATCGACGCGGCCGCCGACCTGCCGTACGTCATGGACGCCATCCGTCTCGTGCGCCACGAGCTTGGCGACCGCGTCCCGCTCATCGGCTTCTCCGGGGCGCCGTTCACGCTCGCCAGCTACATCGTCGAGGGTGGCCACTCGCGCAATTACGCATACGTGAAGGAGTTCATGTACTCAGACCCGGTCGGGTTCGGGCGCCTCATGAGCCTCATCTCCGATGTCGTCGTCGACTACCTGCTTGCGCAGATCACGGCCGGCGCCCAGGTGGTGCAGCTGTTCGATTCGTGGGTGGGCTGGATCGGCCCGTACGACTACGAGCTGCTTGTCCTGCCGCACGTGCGCTACGTGATCGACAGGGTCAAGGGGCACGGGGCGCCGGTGATCTACTTCGGCAACGGCGCCTCCGCCATGCTCCACCATGTGGCCAAGGCCGGCAGCGAGGTCATCGGGGTGGACTGGCGCATCGAGCTCGACCGCGCCTGGGAGCAGCTGGACGGCGTGGCCATTCAGGGCAACCTGGACCCGCTCTCGTTGCTCGGCCCACCCCAGGCGATCGAGGCGCGCGTCGCCGACATCATGCGCCGCGCCGGCGGCCGCCCCGGCCACATCTTCAATCTGGGTCACGGCCTCATCCCGCAGACCCCGCCTGACAACGTCAAGTACCTGGTCGACGCGGTGCATCGCCTGTCCGCGGCGCCCATCTGAAAGGTCGGCCGCCGTCATGACAGAGAGCGTCGTCGATGTCGCCCTGCTCGCCTTCGGCGGGCCGGGCAGCACACAGCAGATCCCCGACTTCCTGCAGCGCATGACCGGACGGCCCGCGAACCCGGACACGCTCAAGGTCGTGGAGGCGCGCTACGAGCTCATCGGGGGCGCTTCTCCGCTGCCAGACATGACCGCGCGCCAGGCGCGCGCCCTGCAGGCGCGGCTCATCCAGGAGCTCGCCTTTCCCATCCGCGTGCGCCATGGCTTCCTGTACACCGAGCCCACCGTGGCCGAGTGTCTGGCTCCGCTCAGCCCGTTCTCCTCGCGCCTGACAAGCGGTAAGTACCGCGCGGCGCTCGACGCCACCGGTGGGCTGAAGGTCCCTTTGCTCGAGGGCTGGTACGCAAGTCGCGGCTTCGTGAAGGCCATCAGCAGGCGCGCTGCGGCGGCGCTCGACGGCTGCGACGTCAACGAGTGGGCGGTGCTCTTCACGGCGCACAACGTGCCGCTCGAGACCATCATGGAGGGCGACCCCTACGTCGACCAGTTGCAGCAGACCATCGCGCAGCTCGTGCCCGCCTTGGTGCCGGGCGACTGGCGCTTCGCCTTCCAGAGCAAGGGTCGCGGCGGCGGCGAGTGGCTCGAACCAGAGGTCGACGATGCCGTGCGCACGCTGGCCGGGGAGGGCTGGAAGAAGGTACTCGTGGTACCCGTGGGCTTTGTCAGCGACAATGTCGAGACGCTCTACGACCTCGACATCGTGCTGCGCCGGCAGATCGAGGACGCGGGCATGGAGTACCGGCGCTCGGCGGCTCCCAACGACTCGCCGGCGTTCATCGAAGCGCTCGCCGACGTGGTGATCGACTATCTGGCACGCCGGCCGGTGGAGCACCAGCTGCACCACCCGGACGGTCCGCAAGCGCACGGATGACGCACGTGCCTGAAGCGTCGGCAGAGGGCCGTGCCCGGCCGCAGGGCGGCCCCGCCCGGCCGCTCCGTGTCGCCATCGTCGGCGGCGGCATGGCCGGGCTGGGAGCGGCGCGCGTCCTCGAAGACGCGCGCGCCGCCGACCCGGCCGTGGACTGGCACCTCTACGAAGACGAGTCGCGGTTCGGCGGCAAGGTCCACACCGTGCGCCGCGACGGCTTCGTCGTCGAAGGCGGCCCCGATTCGGCGATCATCGAGAAACACTGGCCGATCACGATGGCCCGCCGCCTCGGCATCGGCGACCGTTTCGAGGATTCCAACGAGGGCATACGCAAGAGCTTCGTCTTCACGCGCGGGCGCCTGCACGAGCTGCCCGAGGGCATCATTCTCATGGTGCCTACGCGCATGGTGCCGTTCGCTCTCAGCAGCCTCATGACCTGGCCCGGCAAGATCCGCATGGGCATGGACCTGGTGCTGCCGCGCGGCGGCGCGGCGCGGGGCGCCGGCACCAACGGCGACGAGAGCCTCGGCGATTTCGTGCGGCGGCGCCTCGGCAAAGAGGCGCTGGCGCGCATCGCCGAGCCCATCGTCGCCGGCATCCACGCCGGCGACCCCGAGCAGATGAGCGTGCGTGCCACCTTCCCCATGTTCCTCGAGATGGAGCAGAAGCACCGCAGCCTCATCCTCGCGATGCTCAAGCGGCGCAAGGCGCGGCAGAAAGCGGCGGCCGCCGGCGGCGGACCGGGCGGCAGCCCGAGCGGGGCGCCGCGCCCAGAGGGCGGCCCGCGCTCGTACTTTTATTCCTTCAAGGGCGGTCTGCAGGAACTCAGCGATGCCATCGTCGCCTAGCTGCCGCCGGAGCGTCTGCACGGCGGCGCTGCGGTGCGCACGATGGCGCCGTGCGGCGCCGGCTGCGGCACCTTCGGTGCCGGGTCCGGCGCTTACGCCCTCCAGCTCGCCGACGGCAGCCGTGTGGTCGTCGACGCGGTCGTGCTGGCCACACCGGCCTGGGCGAGCGGCGACCTGCTGCGCGCGGTCGCGCCGCTCCCGGCGGCCGACCTCTCGTCAATCGAGTACGTCAGTACGGCGACCGCTTCGCTGGCCTTTCGCCGCGACCAGGTGGCGCACGACCTCACCGGCTTCGGCTTCGTCGTGCCGCGTGCCGAGAACCGTCCGGTCATGGCCACCACGTGGAGCTCCAGTAAGTTCCCCGGCCGCGCTCCCGAGGGCCATGTGCTGCTGCGCAGCTTCCTGGGCCGCGCCGGCATCGAGGCCGCGGCGCAGCTGGACGACGCCGAGATGACCAAGGTCGTGCGCGCCGAGCTGCGCGAGGTGATGGGTATCGCCGCGGAACCCGAGTTCGCCGAGATCTTCCGCTGGCCCCGTGGCATGCCGCAGTATCGCGTGGGTCATGTGGACCTGGTCCGCAGGATCGAGGCCGGCGTGGCCGAGGTGGCGGGCGTCGAACTTGCCGGCGGCGCCTACCACGGCATCGGCATCGGCGATTGCCTGCGCGAGGGTGCGGCCGCGGCCGATCGTGCGCTCGAGCACGTCCGCGGCCTGCCGGAGGACGCCGTGCCGCCGCAGCCCTCCGATGTGCCTGCCGCCGACGGCGTCGCAGACTAACGCAGTCGGCGTGGTCGGCTGACGGCGCGCCGCGCCGTCAGTACTTGCCGACCAGCTTCCAGATCCAGCGGTGCGGCGCGTGCATGCTGAAGCCCGGCTTGTTGTACATCACGGCGCAGTGGCCGGTGATCACGTGGAGGCCGCGTTTCTCGGCCTCGGCCAGCGCCTCCGGCGTGTCGGTCATCTGGTGGATCCAGATCTCCTTGACTCCGGCGTCGGCGGCCTTGGCCACCCACGCGGCCGTCTCTTCCTTGGGAAGCTCGAGGACGGCTGCCTGCACGAGCGTCGGCAGGGTGGCGAAGTCGGGGTAGGCCTTGTCGCCCTCGATCTCTCCGTCGCCGGGATCGATGGCGTAGACGGTCTTGCCCTGCTCCTTCAGCGCGCCGTAGGCGATCTTGGGGAAGGGCTTCTTGCTCGCCTGATGGCCGACGACCGCATACGTGTCGCGTTCCCAGAAGCGTTCGCACTCCGAGGCCATGGTGTCTCCTCCTACGCTGGTTGGTCTTTGGGCGCGCCGGCGGCCTGCTCGGCCGTGAGGCCGTAGCACTGGGCCGGCGCGAGCACGTCGGGAATGCGCTCGCGAAGGGCGGAGCGCACTTCGTAGCAGAGGTGGCACTCGTCGGCGTAGAGCGCGCGGCGGGGCGTGTGCCGGTAGGCCTGGGCCAGGGCCCAGGGTCCGCCGGCGAGGATCTCGGCGACGACCGGCCGCCGTACCGGGTCGTAGCCTTCGAGCACGGCGGCCAGGCCGCCGGTGCGCGGCGCGTCGGGGCCGCCGGCCCCTCCGACGAACACGTTGCCGGCGCTGATGCCCTGACAGAGCTGCAACTCGCCGTCGCAGCCGAGGTGGGCGCGGCCGGGCGCGGCGAAGTCCTCGAAGGGGCAGATGACGAGCGTCTCGGGCGGCCGGGCTGCTCGCCCGGGGGCGAGTTCCACGGCCGCCCTACCCTTGCACATGATCTCGCCCACATCTTCGCCGAGGCACAAGCCCGGGACGTCAAGACACGCGGCGTCGCCGACCTCGAGCACCGCCATAGGCAGGCCGAGCTCGTGCGCCGCCAGCGCGGCGTTGCGTAGGCGGTCCTCGTCGGCGCCCTCGACGAAATAGGCGTAGGACGACAGCGAGAGGTCGCTGATGCCGAGGTCGACAAAGGGAGCCAGCCAGACCTTGGCGTCCTCCACCGACGTGGCCCAGAAACAGTTGCTCACCATGCCCCATTCGAGACCGCGGCGCCGGGCATGCGCGGCCGCGGCCAGCACGATGGGGTAGGCCAGCGTGGGCTCGCCGCCCTCGAAGTAGACCGACTCGACGCCGCAGGCGGCCGCCTGGTCGATCGCGCTCGTGAGCTGCGCCAGCGTCATCGTGCCCTCGGCGTCCGGCGAGCCCCACACGAAGCAGTGGTCGCACGCATAGGTGCAGCGATACGTGACGAGAAAGTGGATGCCGTCGAGACGGATGCCCATGCGGTCAGTGTACGCCCGGCGCGGTCCCAGTGCGTAGGCATTCTCGGGCCCCAGGATCTTCAGTCGCGGCGGCCGCCCCAGGCAGACACGATGTCTGGATCGCATGACGTACACTCCAATGCATGACGCCATCAGACATCCTTGCTCGCATCACTCACGACCCCGCCGTGATGGGGGGCCGACCGTGCATACGCGGCATGCGCCTCACGGTCGGCATCATCGTGGGCCTGATGGGCGCCAGCCACAGCGTCGATGACATCCTTTGCGCGTACCCGTATCTGGAGAAGGACGACATCCATGCCGCCTTGGCCTACGCGGCTTGGCGCGCCGAGTAGATCGAGCTCCCGCTCAAGGCATCGTGAAGCCCCTGTCCTGCCCGGGACAGGTGGTGTCGCCGGGCCCGGCCGCAAGGTTTGTGCACTGACGCGAACCCGGTCGGCGCGAGTGCCGGTCAAGCCTCTGAGGCGTGCTCGAGAAGCTGCCGCATCTGCATGACAAACTCCGCGGCCTCCCCGGAGAGCTCTCTCACGTGAGCCGCCTCGAAGACGACGAGTTCCTGATAGTCGCCCCGATGGCGATTCTCGAAGACGCGGTCGTAGACGCGGCCCCATGAAGGCTCCAGCCGCCCACTTCGGATGAGTTGGTGGTGGAGCGCCGCCCTAACGCCGGAATGCTTGACGTACTTGCGCCCGTCTGCGAGCAGTACCGCGCTGAGCGCGTAGAAGCACGCGTAGTAGGCGCGATTGACAGCGAAGGCGTAGCGACCCGCGTCGTACTCCGCGAATGCCGAAGCGACGGCCTCGTCTGACCTTTCGAGCCAGAAGGCGATGACCAGCGAGCGTGCCTGATCACTGGTCACGCGGCGACTGCGTCGCGCTCGACCTCGTCACGGATCGCGAGCGCCTGATAGGGACCGTGGAGCCAGTCCTCCTCGCTCGCGACCAGGGTGCTGATGACCACTTCGAACTCCATCTCGATGTCGAAGAGGGCATCAGTGACGGCGTCGCGCTCTCGCCACGACAAGGCGCGCGAGGTGAGCACGAAGAGGTCGATGTCCGACTCCGGGTCGTCCCGCCCGGTCGCTTTCGAACCAAAAAGGCACACGCGCGTCACGGGAAAGCGCCCCCTAAGCAGGGTGGCCGCAGCCACGATCGCTTGGCGATCGGCAGGTTGAAGCTCCACGTCAGACAGTTTTCGCATGTGCAAAGCGTATCACCAGTCCGCAAGCCGCAGCCACGCTGAGGGTCTGGGACGGTACCTGCTTGTGAAAGCGTTGTCCGACACACATGTCCGGCAGCTCTACCGTAGGTCGCCGCCGCGTCTCTTCAGCGCGCTTTTCCGTCCCCCTTCCGGTTTACGATTCGCGGTCCCACCGGCCCGCGTCTGCCCCTCGAAAGGCCCGGCGATGGGGGCGGTCTGGGCCCCAGCGCCGGCGCCGCCATCCGTGAAACTGCGCGTGGAGGAGGGACGCAGATGGATTCCCCGGAGCGGCTGGCGGAGGCGGCGTGGATCCACAAGTTGGGGCCAGAGGCGGAGACACTGTTCACCAAGGGGAGCGAGCCCGAACCCTTCGTGCGCAGCGCGGTGATCGATCCAATCGTCGCCCTCCTGCGCGGCGGGCAGAGCGTCGCTCTGGTGGGCCCAGTAGGGGTGGGCAAACGCTCGCTGGCACTCTCGCTGCGCCGTTCGGAGGCGTGGAGCGACGAGGCGCAACCCACCCTGGCGTTCGACGTGCCCATGGCGCATCCGCTCTCGTGGCCGGTGT
>JAPLCL010000308.1 GCA_026392265.1 Actinomycetota bacterium | reverse complement strand
GCCGAGCCAGTAGATCCAGTCGAGGCCCGAGAGCAGCCCCACGGCGGCCAGGAGCACGACGGTGGCGACGTGAGACGCGGCGGCTACCACGAGAGCGCCGCGCGCGCCCACGGCCACGGGCACGGAGTGCAGGCCGTGGGCGCGGTCGAAGTCGAGGTCGAAGATCGCGTAGATGACGTCAAAGCCGCCCACCCACAGGCCGACGGCGAAGAAGAGCAGCCAGGCCTGGGGCGCCACGCCGCCGGTGACGGCCACCCAGGCGGCCGCCGGGGCGAGCCCCAGAGTCAGCCCCAGAGCGTAGTGGCAGAACCACGTGAAGCGCTTCGTGTACGGGTAGAGCACGAAGGCCGCCAGCGGGATGGGCCAAAGGTACCGGCACGGCGGCGAGAGATTGAAGGCCGCCAGCACCAGCAGCGCCACTGAGACGAGGGTGAACATCCAGACCTCGCGGCGGCCGAGCCGCCCGGCCGGCAGCTCGCGCGCCGCGGTGCGCGGATTGCGCGCGTCCAGCTCGGCGTCGATGAGCCGGTTCAGAGCCATGGCGGCGCTGCGCGCGCCCACCATGGCCACCGTGATCCAGAGCAGATCGCTCCAGGAGGGCAGACCCGCGGCGGCAAGAAAGGCGCCCGCGTAGGCGAACGGCAACGCGTAGACGCTGTGCTCGATCTTGATGAGCCGCGCGAAGAGCGTGGGCTTGGAGACGGCGGCGCCGGCGGCGCCCCCGGAGGTGGCCACAGCCGCCGGCGTCAGGCGCCGGGTACGGCGGCCGGCGCGGCGGCGGGCTCGGCCGGCGCCGCTTCGACGAACCCTGGTTCGTGCGCGAACTTCTCGAGCAGGAAGCTGGCCACGGCGACGATCACGGCGAAGATGCCGATCACGAACAGCACCGCGTACACGAAGATGCTGGCGGGCTGGGCGATGCCGAGATAGGCGCTGACGGTCCAAGCGATGATAGCGACCACCCAGTTGGCCAGCGAGAGGATCAACAGGTTGCGCCGTATGTGCTTGTCTCGCACGTTCGCCTCCTCGCGGTCTCGGCCGGTCGCCGCTCTACCCCGCAGTGTAGAAGCGCGCCCCGCCGCCGTAAAGCGCTGCGCGGCCGAAGCCTACGCGAACGGCAGCCCGAGCTCCTGCCAGCGCGCCGTGACGCGCCGCTTCACGGCCGGGTCCATCTCGAGCTCGTCCGGCCACTCGCGTCCATGGCCCTCTTCGGGCCACGTCTTGGTGGCGTCGATACCCATCTTGGCGCCGTAGCGCGCCAGTGGGCTGGAGTGGTCGAGCACGTCGAGCGGGCCCGCGACGATGACCGTGTCGCGGGCCGGGTCGACGTTGTTGAACACCCGCCAGGTGACTTCGCTGTAGTCGTGCACGTCGACATGCTCGTCGACGACCACGACGAACTTGGTGAACATCATCTGGCCCATGCCCCAGACGGCGTTCATGATCTTGCGCGCCTGGCCGGGATACGTCTTGCGGATGGAGATGATGGCGCAGTCGTGGAAGACGCCCTCGATGGGCAGGTCCATATCGACGATCTCGGGCTGCACGAGCCGCAGCAGAGGCAGGAAGAGGCGTTCGGTCGCCTTGCCGAGGTAGGCATCCTCCATGGGCGGGCGCCCGACGATGGTCGCCGGGTAGATGGGATCGCGCCGGTGGCTCATGGCCGTGAGATGGAAGACCGGGTAGTCGTCGGCCAGCGAGTAGTACCCGGTGTGGTCGCCGAAGGGCCCCTCGCGGCGCACTTCGCCCTTCTCGACGTACCCCTCGAGGACGATCTCCGCGTCGGCGGGGACCTCGAGGTCGACGGTCGAGCACTTCGCGAGCTCGACCGGCTCACCGCGCAGGAAGCCGGCGAACATGAGCTCGTCGATACCCGGTGGCAATGGCGCTGTGGCGGCATAGGTGACCGCCGGGTCGGTGCCGAGTGCCACGGCGACTTCCATGCGGTCGCCGGCCTCGCGGAAGTTGGCGGCGCCGTCGTGATGGATGTGGATGTGCATGCCGGTCGTCTGCGCGTCGTACACCTGCAGGCGGTACATGCCGGCGTTGCGGCGGCCCTGAGCGTCTTTGGTGACCACGATCGGCAAGGTGATGAACGGGCCGCCGTCGCCGGGCCAGGTGGTCAGCACCGGCAGGCGCGTCAGGTCGGGCGGCTCGACGACCACGTCGCGGAAGGCCGCCTTCTTGACGATCCTGGGGCCGTAGGAGGCGAGCTCACGGAGCTGGCCGAGCGCCTTGACCTTGCCGATCAGGCTCTTCGGCACCTGGAGCTCGACGAGGCCGGCGATGCGCGCCGCGAGCTCCTCGAGCGGCGCCCCGAGAGCGAGCTCGAGCCGGCGGTAGGAGCCGAACTGGTTCATGAGTACCGACGGGGCCGGCCCCGCTACGCCGGCCGGCCGTTGCGGCCGCTCGAAGAGCAGCGCCGGCCCGTGCGCCTTGCTGGCCCGGTCGGCGATCTCGGCGATCTCGAGATACGGGTCGACCGCGGCGGACACGCGGACCAGCTCGCGCTCGCGTTCCAGCAGCTCGATGAAAGCGCGCAGGTCCATGGTCACCTCCCGGCGGGCGCGGAGGAGGGGGCCGGCGCGGACGAGGGGGCCGGCGCGGACGAGGGGGCCGGCGCGGACGAGGACGCCGGCGCGGACGAGGGGGCCGGCGCGGACGCCGCAGGCGCGCCCGCGCCGCTCAACTCGCGCTCCAGGGGCGCGGCGTCGCGCAGCCCCAGGCGCCGCGCCTCGTCGCGCGCTATGCCGCGCACGGAGACGGCCACGCCGGCGGCCACCGCGGCGTCGAAGCGCTCGAAGAGGCCGATGGCGACCGCCGCCGGAGTACCTCCGCGCAGCGCCGCCAAGCCGCCCATGGTGTACGCCCACAAGGCGTCGTCGGCGGCGAACGGAGCAGCGACGCTGCGCAGATGCGCACAGGCGGCCATGAGGCGCGCCAGCAGCCCGACCGCGTCGGCGTCGCCGCGCGCGGCGATGAGCCGCAGGCCGCGCGCGTAGAAGAAGTCGCCGGCGAGCAGAGTGGTCTCACGCGCATCCGCCGGGGTGTCGCTGACGCGGCTCTCGCGATAGTGGAACAGATAGCCCTCGTAGATGAGCTCGACGGCGGCCACGTAGTCATCGTCGCCGTCGCCGTCGAGCGCCTCGAACAGGGGCCCCCAGCGCAGGGCCACCGGAGTGGCCGCCGGCGGGCCGAAGGCCAGCCCGGCGGCACTCAGCCCCGCCCTGACGGCCGCCACGTCGGCCACTTCAGGCCTGCTCCCGATCGAGGTAGAACGACAGTGACATCAGCTCGCTCGAGAGGTCGACCTGATGGACCAGGACGTCCTCAGGGGCGTGCACCTTGACGGGCGCGAAGTTGAGGACGGCCTTGACGCCGGCCGCGGCCAGGCGCCCGACGGTGCCGTCCGCCTCCCCCGCCGGCACAGTGACCAGAGCGATGTCCACGCGTTCCTCACGGCAGAAGTCCTCAAGATCGGCGATGCTGCGCACGCGCCCCGTGCCGTAGCTCGCGCCGATCACCGTCGCCGAGCTGTCGAACATGGCGACGAGGCGAAAGCCCTGCTCCGAGAAGCCGCGGTAACGGGCCAGCGCCGTGCCCAGCAGACCGGCGCCCACGATGACCACGTTCCACGAGTGGTCCAGCCCCAGGCTGTGTGAGATCTCGTCCACCAGCCGCGTGACCTCGTAGCCGACCCCCCGGGTGCCGAACTCCCCGAAATACGAGAAGTCCTTGCGGATCTGGGCGGCGTTGAGGTCGATCATGTCCGCCAGGTCCTTGCTGGAGATGCGCTCCACGCCGCGGGAACGCAGCTCGCGCAGCTTGCGCAGGTAGATCGCCAGACGGGGCACGGTGACGGCGGGGACATCTTTCTTGTCGACGTTACGCAAGGTCCATCCCCCTTCTCAGCCGGCGAAGAACGCCGCCGCGGCGGCGGCGGCGCGAGCGATATCGTTGTCGGTCAAGGCGAGAGAGACCATGGTCGCCTCGAACTGCGACGGTGCCAGATAGACGCCGCTCTCCAGCATGTGCCGCCAGTAGCGGGCGAACAGCTCGGTGTCGGCGTGCTTCGCCGTGGCGAAACTGCGCACCGGGCCCTCGCAGAAGAAGAGCGTCATCATCGGGCCGACCTGATTGAGCGTGAAGGGCCGACCCGCTGCCGCCGCGGCTTCGCTAAGACCGGCCGCGACGGCGTGAGCGAGCCTCTCGAGACACTCGTACACGCCGGGCTCGGCGAGGGCGCGCAGCGTCGCCGCCACGGCGGCCATCGCCAGTGGATTGCCCGACAGCGTGCCGGCCTGATAGGTGGAGCCCATCGGGGCGACCGTCTCCATGATGTCGCGGCGGCCGCCGAAGGCCCCCACAGGCAGGCCGCCGCCGATGATCTTGCCCAAGGTCGTGAGGTCCGGCAGCACGCCGAAGCGCTCCTGGGCGCCGCCCCAGGCGACGCGAAAGCCCGTGATGACCTCGTCGAAGATGAGCAGGGCACCGTACCTGGTGCACAGCTCGCGGCAGGCTTCGAGAAAGCCCGGCTCCGGCGGCACGACGCCCATGTTGCCGGCCACCGGCTCGACGATGAGCGTGGCGATCTCCTCGCCGCGCTCGGCGAACAGCTCGGTCAGCGCCTCGACGTCGTTGTACTCGACGAGCAGCGTGTCGGCGGTCGTCGCCTTGGTGACCCCCGGGCTGTCGGGCAGAGAGAGCGTGAGCACGCCGCTGCCGGCGGCCGCGAGAAACGCGTCGGAGTGACCGTGATAGCAGCCGATGAACTTGACGATCTTCTCGCGCCTGGTGAAACCGCGGGCCACGCGCACGGCGCTCATCGTGGCCTCGGTACCCGAGTTGACCATGCGCACCATCTCGACCGACGGCACGGCCTCGCAGAGGAGGTGCGCCAGCTCGACCTCGAGCTCGGTGGGCGCCCCGAAACTGGTGCCCAGGTCCACCTGCGCATGCAGGCGACCGACGACGTCGGGGTGCCCCCAGCCCAGGATCATGGGTCCCCACGAGGAGACGAAATCGACGAGCTCGTTGCCGTCGGCGTCCCAGATGTGGGCGCCCTTGGCGCGGGCGATGAACAGCGGGTGGGGCATGCCGACGCCCTTCATCGCCCTCACCGGCGAGTTGACCCCGCCGGGGATGTACTGCTGGGCCTCGTCGAAGAGGCGCGCAGAAGTCTCTGTCTTCACTCGACCCTCCCGGGGAAGAAAAGCCTGCGAGAAGCGTTGAATATACTACGCGTGCCGTGCGGCACGTGACTTGCTGCACGATGTACCCCGAACAGGGATGATGCAGCCCTCATCAGCAGGAGAGTGAAACCATGGCCGTGACCATCCGCCCCGCCGGCCCCGGCGACGAGCCCGCCGTCGTCGAGCTCGTTCAGGAGCTCGCCGTCACCTTCGACCAGCCCACGACCGTCGACGAGCACTACGTGCGTCACTTTCTGGCCTCGCCGGTCAGCGACATCCTCCTGGCCCTCGACGACGACGCGGTCGTCGGCCTGCTGAGCTACGCCATGATCCCCGGCCTCTTCCACGCCGCCGACTCAGGTCTCATAGAGTCCCTGGTGATCGCAGAGGGCCGCCGTGGAGAAGGCATCGGGCGGCGGCTGCTGCAGACCGCCGTGCGGCTCCTCGAGGAGACGGGGTGCGCGGAGATCTCGGTGAGCGCCGCGGCCGCCAACGAAGCCGCCCAGAAGCTGTACTTCGAAGCGGGGCTCACAGAGGCGTCCGTGCTCCTCGAGAAGCACATCGAGCGGTAGGCCGGCCGCACGCGAACTGCGCGTACGCACGACGCCCCGCCCGACGCACCCATGACGCTCCGACCGACACCTTGATGACGCCACGCCCAGTGGACTTCCGCGGCCTCACCAGCGGCGACGCAGCGGCGGCACTGGCGCTGCTGGCCGGCGCGCGGCCGGCGCCCGCGGTCATGGCCTCTGCCGAGGCGACGGCCGCCGCCTGGAGCGCCCCCGGCGCCGGCTTCGCCGCCATCGACCAAGACCGCGGGCTGACGGCCCTGGCCACGCTGCACCTCGCCCCGAGCATCTACACCGGTGCCGACTGGGCGCATATCGAGGACGTGGTGGTCCGCTCCACGGTCGGGGCGCAGCTGACCGAGCCGCTTCTGCGCCATGCGCTGACTGAGCTGGCGGCGCGCGGCTTCCCGCAGACGAGCGTCGGCATACCGCCCGGGCAGGAGTGGCTCGCCGTGGCGGCACGCGCGGCCGGGTTCGTCGACGAACTGCTGTACATGGGCAGGGGGGCGCTGGGCGAGGTGCGCGGCGGGGTTCCCACCGGGTGGCGCAGCGCCGTGCCCGCCGGACTCAGCGTACATGCCGCCCACGACGGCGACGCCGCTGCCCTGGATGACCTCGTGGCCGTGTTCGCGCGCGAGTTCGGCTACCCGAGCGGCGCCGACCCGGCCACCGTCAGGGACTTCCTGGGCCGGCCCAACACCGGCGCCATGATCGCCGAACTGGAGGGGGAGCCCGCGGGATTCATCGCCACCAGTTCCGCCTTCAGCCTGCACTACGGCGGGCCGACGCTGATGCTCGACGACCTGGTCGTGCGCCCCGAGGCGCGGCGGCGCGGTATCGCCAGGGCGCTGGTGGAGGGCTCGCTGGAGTCGGCGGCCGCACGCGGCGCCACGACGGCGCGCCTGTGGATGCAGGGCGACGACGAGATCGCGCGCCGGTTCTACGCGTCGCTCGGCTTCAGCGCCGACGGCCACGTATTGATGCTCCCGGAGGATGCGCGCTGAAGCTACCCGCGAACGCCGAGCCTCAGCCCGGCACGCACCAGCCCTTGGGCACGTAGGCGCAGTAGGGCTCCTCGGCCATGTAGTCGCCGGTGGCCTCGTAGGCGCGGGCGCGGCAGCCGCCGCAGACCTTCTTGTACTCGCAGGCTCCGCACTTGCCCTTGAGACCGTCGAAGTCCCTGAGCTCGTTGAACAGCGGCGAATCGCGCCAGACCTCGGGGAAGGTCTGCTCGCGCACGTTGCCGGCGACCTTGTCGAAGTAGCCGCAGCCCTGCACGTCGCCGACGTGACTGATGAAGCAGAAGCCGATGCCGGCGAGGCAGCCGCGGCTGAGGGTGTTCATGCCTCCGTGGCTGTGCGGGTGCACCTCGATCTTGCGGCCCTGGGCCTTGGCGCGCTGCCGCATGACGCGCCAGTAGTGGGGCACGTCGGTGGGCTTCATGAACAGCTCCGACTCCTGCTGCGCGTCGTACATCCACTCCAGGGCGCGCTCGTACTCCTCGGGCGGCAGCTCCTGCGCTTCGAGCTCTTTGCCGCGCCCGGTGGGCACCAGCATAAAGGGATGGAAGCTCACGGCGCCCAGATCCTCTGACATCTGCAGCAAGGCCGGGAGGTAGCGCACGTTGAGCTTGGTGATCGTTGAGTTGATCTGCACCTCCACACCGGCGTCCAGGCAGTTGCGGATGCCTCTCATGGCACCTTCGAAGGCCCCGGGGACGCCGCGGAAGGCGTCGTGCTCCGCGGCGTTGGGAAAGTCGACCGAGATGCTCACGCGGACGATACCGACATCCTTGATGCGGCGCGCGACCTCCGCAGTGACTGAACGCCTCGGCGGTCGTGAGCTCGCCCTCGTAGGGCCCGTGCACGGCCGAGGCGCGACAGTGCACGCAGGCGAGGTTGCAGCTGCGCGTGACCTCCCAGGCGATGACGCGCGGCGGCGCGGGGCCAGGGGCGCCTGTGGCGGCGCCGGGCCGCGTGCTCATGCCGTAGGGATCCTGGGCGGTCATCCGATCCAGCGCGCGATGTCCTTGGCGTGATACGTGATGATGAGGTCGGCGCCGGCGCGCTTGATGCCGGTGACCGCCTCCATGACGGCGCGCTCCTCGTCCAGCCAGCCGTTCGCGGCCGCGGCCTTGATCATCGCGTACTCGCCGCTCACGTTGTAGGCGGCGAGCGGGAACTTGGTCTCCTGCTTCACGGCGTGGATCACGTCGAGATACGGCAGCGCCGGCTTGACCATGATGATGTCGGCGCCCTCCTCGATGTCGAGCAGCGCCTCACGGATCGCCTCCTCACCGTTGGCCGAGTCCATCTGGTACGTGCGCCGGTCGCCGAACGCCGGCGCCGATTCGGCGGCCTCGCGGAACGGGCCGTAGAAGGCGGAGGCGAACTTGGCCGAGTAGGCCATGATGGCCGTGTCGGTGAAGCCATCGTCGTCGAGCGCGTTGCGGATGGCGGCCACGCGGCCGTCCATCATGTCGCTGGGGGCGACGAAGTCGGCGCCGCTGTCGGCGTGTGTCACGGCCATCTTGGCGAGCAGTTCGAGGGTGACATCGTTGACGATCTCGCCGTCCTGCACCACGCCGCAGTGCCCGTGGTCCATGTACTCACAGAGGCAGACGTCGGTGATGACCACGAGATCGGGGAACTCGTCCTTGATGGCGCGCACGGCCATCTGCACCACGCCCTCGGAATCGTAGGCGCCGGTGGCGGCGGAATCCTTGTGAGAGGGGATACCGAACAGCAGGATCGCCGGGATGCCGAGCTCGGCGACCTCGCGCACTTCGCCGAGC
This sequence comes from Actinomycetota bacterium, assembly GCA_026392265.1. Lineage (GTDB taxonomy): Bacteria > Actinomycetota > Thermoleophilia > UBA2241 > UBA2241 > CAIXSE01. The sequence continues at coordinate 429 of JAPLCL010000308.1, read as the reverse complement.
AGATTGCCGATGGAAAGCTGGAAGCATCCGGGCATCGAGGAGATCGGGTTCTTGATGTTCTCCCCGGCGATCACGAAGAACGGGTAGATGAGGTCGTCGACCGCGAGCGTGGTCTCACGGAGCATGTTGCGGATAGCCGGCGTGCGACGCAGGCGCCGCATGCGGTAGCTGGGGTAGTACATGGGGTCGTGTCCTTTCGTACGGGGAGCGGCTGCAAACCCGTCTGTGGCAGCAATCTTCCCCCGCGGGGAGAGCGTTGACAAGCCGGCGGCGCCGTTGCGGCGCCGCCTCAGCGTACGACCAGGTCCAGCGCCGCGGCGACGACTGCGGTCACCGACTCGCGGTCGCGCAGATGGCAGGGGATCACCGGCACCCTGGAATCGACACCCAGGGCTTTGGCCACTTCCATGGGGCTCAGTTCGTCGTCGG
>JAPLCL010000390.1 GCA_026392265.1 Actinomycetota bacterium | reverse complement strand
GGGCAAGACCTTCACGATGGCCAACGTCATCGCCAAGGTCCAGAAGCCCACGCTGGTCATCGCCCACAACAAGACGCTCGCGGCGCAGCTCTGCAACGAGTTCCGCGAGTTCCTCCCCGGCAACGCCGTAGAGTACTTCGTCAGCTACTACGACTACTACCAGCCCGAGGCCTACGTGCCGGCGCAAGACCTGTACATCGAAAAGGACTCGTCCATCAACGACGAGATCGACCGGCTGCGTCACTCCGCCACCACTTCGCTCTTTTTGCGCCGCGACATCGTCATCGTCGCCAGCGTGAGCTGCATCTACGGCCTGGGCTCGCCCGAGGACTACCTCGAGAACATGGTCCTGCTCAGCGTCGGCGACACCGTCGACCGCGACGAGATGCTGCGCAAGCTGGTCGACATCCAGTACGCGCGCAACGACTTCGAGCCGGCGCGCGGCAAGTTCCGCGTGCGCGGCGATTCCATCGAGATCTGGCCGGCCGCCCAGGACACCGCCATCCGCGTGCAGCTGTGGGGCGAGGAGGTCGAACAGATCGTCAGCTTCGACCCGGTCGGCGGCGAGGTCCTCGGCAAGCCGCGGCACGTGGCCATCTACCCGGCCACGCACTTCGTTACCAACAGCCCGGCCGTCGAGCGTGCCCTCGTCGAGATCAGGCGCGAGATGGAGGAGCGCTGCGCCTGGTTCGACGACAACGGCAAGGTCCTCGAGGCGCACCGCCTGCGCCAGCGCACCCTCTACGACATGGAGATGCTGCGCGAGATGGGCTTCTGCAACGGCATCGAGAATTACTCGCGCATCCTGCTCGGCAAGGAGCCCGGCGCCACCCCAAACTGCCTGCTCGACTACTTTCCCGATGATTTCCTCTGCTTCATGGACGAGTCGCACATGTCTCTGCCCCAGGTGCGCGCCATGTCCGAGGGCGACAAGTCGCGCAAAAATATGCTCGTCGACTACGGCTTTCGTCTGCCGAGCGCCCTCGACAACCGCCCGCTGCGTATCGATGAGTTTCTCGCCAAGGTCCCCCAGATCATCTTCGTGAGCGCCACGCCGGCGCAGTTCGAGCTGGCCAACAGCGTCAATATCGCCGAGCAGATCATCCGGCCTACCGGGCTCATCGACCCACAGGTCGAGGTGCGGCCCACCGATGGCCAGATCGACGACCTCATGAACGAGATCCGCCGGCGCGTCGACCTCGATCAGCGCGTGCTGGTCACCACGCTCACCAAGCGGATGTCCGAGGACCTCACCGACTACCTGCTCGAGAACGGCTTCAAGGTGCGCTACCTGCACAGCGAGGTCGACACCCTCGAGCGTATCCAGATCATCCGCGACCTGCGCCTCGGCGAGTTCGACGTGCTCGTGGGCATCAATCTGCTGCGCGAGGGGCTCGACCTGCCCGAGGTCACGCTGGTCGCCATCCTCGACGCCGACAAGGAGGGCTTTCTGCGCGGCCAGACGGCCCTCGTCCAGACCATCGGCCGGGCCGCGCGCCATGTGGACGGCAAGGTCATCATGTACGCCGATCGCATGACCGCG
>JAPLCL010000226.1 GCA_026392265.1 Actinomycetota bacterium | reverse complement strand
CGGCCTGACCATCAAGCTGCTGGTCGACCACTTGCCGGTGACGGTCATCGCCTCGGTCTCGGTCGCGGCCTCGTTCGAGTTGGCCGATCGCCTCAGCGAGCCCCTCGGAGAATATCGACGGCGAGGGATGAGCGGGCGGGTCGCCCGAGCCCGCAGGCCGCGCCGGAGGTCACGAGAAGAAGCGCTGATAGTCGTCGTGGGATCCCACCCAGCGGGCTGCCACGACCAAGTTGGGCTGAGTCTTCTGGATGAGTTCGTTCCAACGCACTTCATCCTGGACATCCGGCAGGTACTCACGGAGGTGCTCCACGACTTGCTCTTGCGCCGGATCGGGCAGAGATTCGATCATCTTGATCAGCGTTGGTGCTCAGTCACCCCGAAACGGAAAGATAGCCCCGCTGAGGGCTTTGCGGCGCTGCCAGCGGGGACGAATGAATCAAGGACACTGCGCGAGGGCGACACCTGCCTCGGCGGTCCGGCGCAGCCCGCCGGCAGGCACATGGTCGCGAAGGGCCGGATCCGTTGAGGGTACTTCCAACGATGCCGTTGGAAGTACATCCAACGGTATCGCCAACGGAACACGGGCACACAGCGACTATGCCTGGGGGCCTCGGGGCAGGCCCGCCCCGCAAGGCGCGTGACGGGCACGTCGCACACCTGCGTGAGTGAAAGCCCGGCGAACCTGCCATACTAGGCGTATGGACAACGTTCGCAACCTGCGCCCCCGCGCGACCCGCAAGCCTGCGCCTCCCAAGAAGCGGCGCATCATCATCGGCATCATCATCGCGTTCATCGCGGTACTCATCGCCGTGTCGGGCCGGGTGCTGGGCTTCTACGTGGACTGGCTGTGGTTCGGCGAGGTCGGCTTCCGCTCCGTGTTCTGGACGCGCTTCTGGTGGCAGCTGCTGGTGGGCATCGCGGCGTTCGCCATCTTCTTCGTCATCGTCGAGTTCAACGTGGAGCTTGCCCGCCGCCTGGCGCCGAGCGTCCGCGTCACGGCTGCCGGCGACCTGCTCGAGCCGCGCAGCGAGGCCGTGCGCAAGTGGGTCGGGTGGGGCGGCCTGGGCGTGAGCCTCCTGGCCGCCGTGATTGCCGGCTTTGGCGCCTCGGCGCAGTGGCAGACCTTCCTGCTGTACGTCAAGCAGGCGCCGTTCGGCGAGAAGGACGTCATTTTCGGCCACGACATCGGGTTCTACGTGTTCTCGCTGCCGATGTGGCAGGCCCTGCAGAACTTCGTCTTCGGCGCACTGGTCGCGTCGCTGGTGCTGGCCGCCGTCATGCACCTCGTGATGGGCGGCATCGACTACAAGGCGACGCCGCCCGGCGGCCCCGGGCAGGGCGGCCCCGGGCAGGGCGGCGCGGGGCATGGCGCGGGAGGCCCCGGCGAGGCCGGCGAGCCGGCCTCGCCGTTCGCCCGCGCCCAGCGCGCCGCCGCGCCGCAGCTGCCGCAGATCGACGTCAAGCTCGGCGGCCGTGCCGTCGCGCACCTTTCGGGCATCCTCGCGGCGATCTTCGTGGTGGTCGGTGTGGGCCAGCTGTTCCGCGCCTGGCGCCTGCTGTACTCCACCGCCGGGACCATCTACGGCGCCGGCTACACCGACGTGCACATCCGCCTGCCTCTCACCTACGTCACGCTGGGCCTCGCGCTGCTTCTGGCGGCGGCGCTCGTGTGGAACATCCGGCGCCGCCACCAGTGGTGGCCGGCCGTCATCATCGTGTGGATCGTCGCCGTCATCGTGCTGCGCGGCGTGGTGCCGGCCGTCTACCAGTCGCTCATCGTCAACCCGAACCAGCTCACGAAAGAGCGCGAGTACATTGCCCACAACCTGGCGGCCACCAAGAGCGCCTACCAGCTCAACGACATAACGCAGCAGGCGCTTTCCCCCAAGACGCCTCTCACCCCGGCGAAGCTCACCAGCAACGAGGCGACGCTGCGCAACATCCGCCTCTGGGACCCCAACACCCTGGTGACGAGCTACCGCCAGCTCCAGGAACTGCGGCCCTACTACGTCTTCCTCGACGCCGACGTCGACCGCTACACGGTCGGCGGCGTGTACCGCCAGACCATGCTCTCGCCGCGCGAGCTCAACATCGACGGTCTGCCGGCGCAGGCCCAGACCTGGGTCAACCAGCACATCACCTACACGCACGGCTTCGGCGT
>JAPLCL010000077.1 GCA_026392265.1 Actinomycetota bacterium | reverse complement strand
CCGCTCGGGGCGCTCATCGCGGCGGCCCTGATCGCGTTGCTCAACGCGCTCCTGCCGCCGCTCATCGCGGCGCTGCGCCTGCCGTTCATGCTCGTCGCCGGCTTCTTGCTCGTCCTGCTTCTCGACGCCTGGATCTTCAAGCTTGCGTCGGACCTCTCGGACAGTTCGTTCAAGGTGGATTCGTTCTGGTCGGCGCTGGCCGCCGCCATCGTCGTCGCCGCGGTGACCGTGATCCTCGAGGTCCTCCTCGGCACCAACGACGACGACACCTACACCTTGCGCGTGATCCAGCGCATCGCCCGCCGGTCCAGCGAGCGCGCGGTCAGCGACGTGCCCGGGATCCTCTACCTGGAGGTCGACGGCCTGGCGCTGCCGGTGCTTCAGCGCGCCATGCGCGACGGCCATGCCCCCGAGATGGCGCGCTGGCTGGCCGAGGGCACGCATCGCCTGGCGGAGTGGGAGACCGACCTCTCGTCGCAGACCGGAGCCTCGCAAGCGGGTCTCCTGCTGGGCTCCAACGACGACATCCCCGCCTTCCGCTGGGTCGAGAAGGAGTCGGGGAGGCTCATGACCTGTTCGGCGCCGCCCGACTGCGAGGAGATCGAGCGGCGGCACACCTTGGGCCGCGGGCTTCTCGTCGACGGCGGCGCCAGCCGCAGTAACCTGCTCTCGGGCGAGGCCGAGCACGTCATCCTCACAATCAGCCGTATCGAGGCCGAGAAGAAGGCCAATCCCGGCTACCGGGCCTTCTTCGCCAACGGCTTCAACGTCACGCGCACCCTGGTGCTCTTCTTCTACGAGGTCAGCCTCGAGTGGACCGCGGCCGTGCGCGGCATCCGCCGCGATATCCGGCCGCGCGGCCATCGCGGCGGCAAGTACCCGTTCTTGCGCGCCGCGCTCGCCGTGGCCGTGCGCGACATCACCGTCTACAGCCTGCTCAGCGACATGATGAAGGGCCGGCCGGCCGTCTACGCGTGCTTTGCGGGCTACGACGAGGTCGCGCATCATTCCGGCCTCGAACGTGCCGACACGCTGGAGGTACTGCGCAAGCTCGACCAGCAGTTCGAGCGCATCGCTCGCGCCCGGCAGTACGCGGCGCGCCCCTACGAGATCGTCGTACTCTCCGATCATGGGCAGACCCAAGGCGCGACGTTCAAGCAACGCAACGGCTACGGCCTCGACGATCTTGTGCAGCGCTCGCTGGAAGGCCGCACGGTCAGCAGACTGCGCTCCGGCGACGAGAACGACACAGCGGTCGCCCACGCCTTCAAGGAGGCCACCGGCGGCAAGAAGAGCAAGCGCGCGAAGAACGATGTCTCCGGCGAGGAGACCGTGGTCCTCGGCTCGGGCAACCTGGGGCTCATCTACCTCATGGAGGAGAAGCGCCGCCTGACTCTGGAGGAGATCGAGGCACGGCACCCTCGGCTGATCCCCGCCTTGCGCGAGCATCCCCACGTGGGCTGGCTGCTGGTGCGCTCGGCCGAGCGTGGCCCGCTGGTCCTCGGCGCCCGCGGTGTGCGCTATCTTGCGGACGACCGCGTCGAGGGCAAGGACCCGCTGGCGGGGTTCTCCCCCAACGCCGCGCAGCATCTGCGCCGTACCGACGGCTTCGCCCACGTCGCCGACATCATGGTGAACAGCTTCTACGATCACCAGCTCGACGAAGGCTGCGCCTTCGAGGAGCTGATCTCATTCCACGGGGGCATGGGCGGTCCGCAGACGCGGGCCACCCTGCTGTATCCGGCGCGGCTCCCGCTGCCGGCGGAGCCCATCGTCGGCGCCGAGGCGGCTCACCGTGTGCTCGTCGGGTGGCGCCGCCTGCTGCAAGGGGATGGTGACAAACCCGCGGCAGCGGGCAAGCAGCCAGAGGCCTGAAGCAGTGCGGCCGGCCGTGTGGCGGGCCGCCGCAGGCTGCGGCAGCAGCGGCACCGCGGCCAGCGCGAGTCCCACGCCGAGCAGCAGCGGCAGCGCCTCGACGACCTGGGGCGCAGCGGACCTCGCGGCGCTCGAGACCGATGCCGCTCGCACCGCCATGCTCCCCTCGGGCATGACCGAGATCCGCGTCGCCGGCGAGCCCTGCAGAGCCGCGCGGGACCGCGCGCCGCGTCTGGGCCGCCGGACGGCGGTTGTCGAGCTTTGATGTTCTTGTGATATTCTAGCGACACATCAACGCGCCCTGCGTTTGCGGGTACGGTCAGGGAGGCGGTGTCAGCCATCGGCGGCGATCATCGCCATCGCCACCAGAATGGAGGCATCATGCCGACGCAGTCATCTCCGGACCTCTCGGTCGCCGCGATCTGTGAGCGCGCCCTCGATGGTGCTCGGCCCAGTGCCCCGGAGCTGGAGACGCTGCTGAGCGTGTCCTCCGAAGAGGAGGCCGAGCCGGTCTTCGCCGCTGCCCGCGAGCTGCGAAAGCGCCATTTCGGCGCTGCCATCTTCCTGTCCGGCTTCGTCTACTACACGACCTATTGCCGCAATCACTGCAACTTCTGCCTGTATCGCAAGGGCAACGACGCCGCCCCGCGCTACCGCAAGTCCCTCGACGAGATCCTCACTCTCTGCCGCGGACTGACCGGCGAGGGCATCAATCTGATCGACCTGACCTCGGGCGAAGACCCGCTCACGCACGACACCGGCGACTACCAGTCCTACTACGACATGATCGCCGCGGTCCGCCGCGAGACGGGCAAGCCGATCATGATCTCTCCGGGTGTCGTACCGGCTGACGTGCTCGTCAAGATGCAGCAAGCCGGCGCCACGATCTTCGCCTGCTACCAGGAGACGCACACCCGGGATCTCTACAAGAAGCTGCGCGTCCAACAGGACTTCGATGAGCGCTGCGCGGCGCGCGCCAACGCGCGGCGCGCAGGTATGCTGGTGGAAGACGGCATCCTGACCGGCGTCGGCGATACCGTTGCCGACCGGGTCAATTCGATCCTCGAGATGAGCGGGAACGACTGGGAGCTGGCGCGCAGTATGACCTTCGTGCCCCAGGAAGGCACGCCACTCGCCGGCCTCCCCATCCAGTCGCCGCTCCACGAATTGCTGGTGACCGCGGCCCTGCGCCTGATGAAGCCCGGCTGGATGACCACGGCGTCGCTCGACTGCGAGAGCCTTGCCGGTCTGAAGGCGCGCCTCGACGCCGGCGCCAGCGTCGTCACGTCGATCATCTATCCGGAGACGGGTTTCTGCGGCGTCGCCAACGCCGAGCTCGACGTCGATGAGGGCCTGCGCACGGTGCCGGCGGTACTGGGCGTGCTGGCAGGCATGGGCTTGCGACAGGGAAGCGACGAAGAGTACGCCGCCTGGATCGACGGCTCGCGGGTCGCTCGCGCGGTGCCGGTCGCATGAGGCGGACCATCTTCGCCGGCACGTCTTGCAGCCCACCGGCGCCGTCAGTGGCGTGGAGCCCATGAACCACGCACACACCGCTCTGAGCGACTCCGCAAGTACTGGGCGCTCGCTGACAGACCGGGTCTATCTGGCTCTCAAAGAAGACATCCTTGCGGCTCGTCTCGGGTCTGAGCCCATGGTCGAGGCCGCTATCGCCAAGGAGTATGGAGTCTCGAAGACGCCGGTGCGCGAGGCCCTGCGGCAGCTGGCGTATGAGGGCCTCGTGATCGTCCTTCCTCGCAAGGGATACCTTGTGCGACCCATGGGAATCTCCGACATCGTGGAGGTCATGGACCTGCGCCGCATCGTGGAACCGCCACTAGCCGCTGCCGCGGCGCGCAATCGGAGCCTGGCGCAAGTGGAACAGATCGCACGAATGCTCGAGCAGACGGTCTCCACGCCGCCGAGCCTGGAGGAGCTGCTTCAGTCTCTGCGTACGCACGAGTTCATCGCCGAGATCGCCGGCAACAGCCGCGCCACGACGGTCGTGCGCGCCCTGCTGGACGAGGCGGCGCGTATCCCGTGGCTGGCGCCGGGACTGCGTATCTACCTTGGCGAAGGCGAGCACAGCGAGATCCTCGCGGCTATCGCCCGCGGCGACGCCGACGGCGCGGAGCGGGAGATGGCCGCGCACCTGGAGGCCGTCCAGGCAAGCACGCTCGCGGGCCTCGGCCTCCGCTAAAGCCGCGTGCTGGTGCGCGCCGAATCGAAGAGTGGCGACAGGCGGTCGAGCCGCCCACAGGTCGGGTGGCCAGGGAGGAGGGTTCGCCTGATGGGGAAGCGCGACGCCGTGGTCCACACCACCTCCGGGCGCATCGTCCCGGCGCTTTCGGCGCGCCCTGACCATCCATCTCGAGCGCATCGAGGCAAACACGCGCCTGCTGGCGAGCCGGCTGCCGGGGCTCTCTCCGGTGGGCGTCACCAAGTCCGCCTGTGGCGATCCCGCCGTCGGCCAAGCCATGCTTCGCGGCGGCGCGACGGCGCTGGCCGACTCGCGCCTGGCCAACCTCGCCAAGCTCCGGGCCGCCGGCGTCCGCGCGCCGCTGTGGCTGCTGCGCGCGTCAATCTGAGCTGCTTCGGCGGTATCGTCCCCAGTCGCGAGAATCTCGGCCGGCTGGTCGATCTGGCGGCGGCGGTGCGTATACGCCTCGACCGGCCGATCCTGGTCTCCGGCGGCAATTCGAGCACCCTGCCGCTGGCGC
>JAPLCL010000190.1 GCA_026392265.1 Actinomycetota bacterium | reverse complement strand
GCGCGCCCGAAGAACGCCACGCCTTCGTGCAGCTCGGACGGGCGCGCCTGGTACTTGAGCATGAAGATGTCGGCCATCGGGTGGCCGGAGCCGATCACCGGCATGGTGCGCGCGTGGCTGCATCTGGAGCACCTGAGGATCTCGCCGGTGAGCTCGTTGATCTCGGAGATCGCCCGGGTCAGGTACTTGTCATAGATCTCATTGGGTTGCGCCACGCGGTACCTCGGTTCGGGGTGTCCGCTAGGTAGTTCGCGCCGCTCCCGCCAACTCCTCGCAGCCGCTCCGCAAATCCGGGACGGGAGGGATTATCCGCGCGTTATGCAGGGGAATCCTCCTGCCCTGCGCCCCGCGACGGCCCGCCGATGGTGGTCTGGAGGAACTTGAGCGACTGCAGGTAAATGAGGCTCCTGGGGCGGCGCACGATGCGGCTCTCGGCGAGGGCCGCGACGAAGTCCTCAGGCCCGGAGAAGTCGTCGATGCCGCACAGGGCCGTACCGATACCGGGGAGCACGTGCGAGTCGCTGCCCGCGGCCGCCGGGATGCGATAGCGCTGCGCAAATCGCTCGGCGAGCTCGTTGAACCCCGGGAAGGCGAGGCGCGAGTTGAACACCTCCAGCACGTCGACGTCGGCGACGTTGGCGCGCAGCACCTGCGGGCTGGGGATAGTGTGGAGGCGGTCGAAGGGGTGCGGCACGTACACGATACCACCTTGCTCCTTGATGGCGGCGATCGTCTCGGCGAACGTCATGCCGCCGGGGATCGTGCGCTCCAGGAACAGCCCGATGACCTCGCCCTCGCTGGACTTGACCTCCTCGCCGACGATCACACGCACGCCGTAGCGGTCGGCGATCTCGCGAGCTTCGAGGCCGCCGGCGGCGCTGTCGTGGTCGGTGATGGCGACGACATCGAGGCCGACCTCGCGGGCGCGCTCGAGGATGTCGGCGACCGGCATCGTGCAATCCTTGCTGTGGTGCGTGTGGATGTGAAAATCGGCGAACAGCTCGCGCTGCTGGCGGCGGCGACGCGGCAGCGGCTGCCGCCGCCTCCCCGCCACCTGCTCATAGACGCCCTCGATCTCGCCGGCGACGCGCTCCCAGTCGAAACGGCGCACGGTGCGCAGCCCCTCCTGCGCCAGGCGAACCGCCAGGGTCGGGTCGTCGAGAAGGCCCCGCAGGGCGGCAGCGAGCTCCCGCGGCCGGCGCGGCGGCACCAGCAATCCGTCGGTGCCGTCGTAAACGACCTCGTCGTAGCCTGGCAGCCGCGAGGCGACCACGGCCGCGCCGCAGGCCATGGCCTCGAGCAGCGCCACCCCTGCGGTCTCGGGGCCCAGGGAGGGCGCGCAGAACACGTCGGCGCGCCGGTACAGGTCCGGCATGGCGGCGTCGGCCACGCGCCCGAGAAAGCGCACGCGGCCTGCGAACGCCGGCGGGACCAGTCGCGCGTACCTCCGCTCCTGCCGAGCGGCACCGCAGACATCGAGCGTCAGCTCGGCGGCACGGTCGTCGAGGTAGCGCAGCGCGCGCAGCAGCACACCGAGCCCCTTACGCCGCGACTCCACGCCCGCGAACAGGATCCGCAGCGGGCCGGGCTCCCTGCCGTCGCCGGCCTTGAACCGTTGCAGATCGACGCCCGGCGGGATGACGCGATAGGCGCCGGGAAAGGTGAGCGCCGCCGTGTCCCTCGTCGCCCGCGACGAGGCAATGGCGGCGTCGAGCGAGTCGAAGAGGCGGCGAAGTTGCGGCCGCGTGGCCCAGAAGGGCGCCATCCGCTCGGGGTTGGCGTGGAAGGTCGCCACCAGGGGGCAACCGGCGTGACGCAGCGCCGTCCATCCGAGGCCGGGGACGAACGGCTCGTTGAGGTGCAGCACGTCGAGATCCTCGGCCTCGAGCAGCACGTCGACATTGGCGATGAGGTCCGCCGGAGCGGCGATGAGCTTGAGTGAGCGACTTTCGCGCACCGCGTAGGTGGCGCCGGCGAAGAAGAAGCGCGGGTGTGGCTCGTCGGGCAGGAAGACCGTCGGCCGCTCGCCGGTGAGCACGGCCTGCACGCGGCGCTCCGCCTCGCCGACCGCCTGCAGGTCGTCGCTGGGGGCGATCACCGTGACCCGATGACCGTGCGCCGTAAGTCGCTCGACAAGCGCCTCCACCTGGCGGTTCACGCCCGACGGCGCCGTCCAGAGAAACGGCGTGAGGATACCGATCTTGTGGCTCATGACGCTCATGGTACCGCACGCAGCCGGGCCGGCGTCGCCGGGGCGCGCCGCGGCGGCTCAAACGACGGGCGGGCCGGGGCCTTTCGGCCCCGGCCCGCCCGGAAGGAACACCGGCCGTGATGCTCGCCGCTGCGCGCGTAAATGAGCGGTGTGCCTACGGCGCCCCGCTCGCCGGCGACACTTCGCAGGCTATCGAGGGGTGTCCCTTCGGCGCACCCCTCGATCACCCACCTACGGCGGTCATCCTTGGCAGACAGCGGTGGCGCCGGAGCCCTCGCCGGCGATGAACTCCTCGGTCATGCGGCGGCACTGATCGTCGGGGTGCTGCACCGGCGGCGACTTCATGAAGTAGCTGCTGGGGCCCTCGAGCGATCCGGCCAGGCCGCGGTCGAGGCCTATCTTGGCGCAGCGCACAGCGTCGATGACGATGCCCGCCGAGTTCGGTGAGTCGACGACCTCAAGCTTGAGCTCGATGTTGAGGGGCACGTCGCCGAAGGTGCGGCCCTCCATGCGGATGTAGGCCCACTTGCGGTCTTCCAGCCACTCCACATAGTCGCTCGGACCGATGTGCACGTTCTTGGCGCCCATATCGTAGTCGAGCTGGCTGGTGACGGCGTTGGTCTTGCTGATCTTCTTCGACTCGAGACGCTCGCGCTCGAGCATGTTGAGAAAGTCGGTGTTGCCGCCCACGTTGAGCTGGCTGGTGCGCTCGAGCTTGACGCCGCGCTCGCGCATGAGACGCGTGAGCACGCGGTGCACGATGGTGGCGCCGACCTGGCTCTTGATGTCGTCGCCGATTATCGGCACGCCCGCCTCGACGAAACGCTTCTGCCAGTAGGGCTCGCGGGCGAGGAACACGGGGATACAGTTCACCATGGCACAGCCTGCCGTGAGGATCTGCTCGGCGTACCATTTAGTGGCCTCTTCGCTGCCCACCGGCAGGTAGTTGACCACCACGTCCGCCTGCGTCTCCTTAAGGATGCCGACGATGTCGGCGGTGGCGCCGGGCGCCTTTTCGATGATCTGCGAGAGATACTTGCCGAGGCCGTCGTGGGTCATACCGCGCACGACCTTGACGTCCTTCTTGGGCACCTCCGCGAACTTCACGGTGTTGTTGGGCTTCGTGAAGACGGCCTCGCTGAGATCCTTGCCCACCTTGTTCTTGTCGATGTCGATGGCCGCCACGAACTCGATGTCACGAATGTGGTAGCCGCCGAGCACGGGGTGCATGAGGCCGGGGACGAAGTCTGACTTCTTGGCGTTCTTGTAGAACTCCACGCCCTGTACGAAGGATGAGGCGCAGTTACCCACGCCTATGATGGCAACGCGTACCGGATTACCCAAGATCGGTCTACCTCCACTTGCAGCGGCCGCGCCCGCGGCCGCCTCGATGCGCACCGCCCGCGGGCGTACGCCACGCTCCCCGCGGGCTCAACGATAACGCGCGAGAGTATATCACGCGGCAGCGCGGAGCTTGCGCATCACGTGGACCATGCGATGTACCACGGTCAGGGAGGTCAACACCGCCAGCAGATACAACATCCAGACGAGGAAGCTCGTGCCGCCCGGAGACCAGCCGGAGAAAAGGAAGCCCAGGCCGAGCCCGACGAGGCGCTCCGGGCGCGACATGAACCCCACCTTGCACTCCACGCCGAGCGCCTCGGCGCGGGCCCGCGAATACGAGACCATCTGGGCCGCCCCCATGAACACCAGGACGGCGGCCGTGGGCCACCACTGCGCCTTGCCCGCGAAATACATGACAAGCGCCCCGGACACCAGAAGCTCGGAGATACGGTCGGTCGTCGAATCGAGGAAAGCGCCGGCCTTCGTGGGACCGACGCCGGCGCGAGCCACAGCCCCGTCGAGGGCGTCGCAAAACCCCGCGATGATCCCCAGAGGCACCGCCCACACGAAGTGACCCGTAAGGACGAGCGGCACCAGGCCGACGTGCAGCAGCAGGCCGAAGACAGTGAGCATGTCAGCGGTGAGGCCGAGACGGGCGAGCACGACGCCGATTCTGAAGAAGCCACGGCGCGCTCCGTCGGTGTAGCGGGTCTTGAGGTTCGTCACGTCAGCCGTCGCGCTCGCGCACCGTCACGGCGCGCGCGCCGGTGGCGTCGCTCGTCTGGAGACTCACTGCGAAGACGTAGGCAGCCAGCAGCACGAGCACACTGCCGACGGCGTCGACGAAGAAGTGGTTGCCGGTGGCGACGATAGCGAGGAGCACCAGCGCCGGATACGCGAAGCCGCCCCACCGCAGCCAGGTCTGGCGCGCGAGCATGAAGAGGGCGAGCGCCACAAAGAGCGCATAGGCGAAATGGAGGCTGGGCATGGCCGCGAAGGGATTGGCGAGGAAGCCGTCCTCGAAGATCGCCGAGCGTTTGCCCTGCAGGTAGCTGATGTCGGCGACGCCCGAGGTGAAGATCATGCGCGGCGGCGCCGTGGGCAGCAGGAAGTAGAGCAGGACCGCCATGAAGTTCATGGCGAGGAACCAGTTACGAAACTGCTTCCAGCGGCTGCGGCGCTGCGTGAAGATCCACACCGTGACACCCATGATAAGCGGCAGATGCAGGGCGCCGTACGACCATACGAGGAAGTCCATGAGCGGCGGAAAGGCGCTGACGCGGCCTTGGACCCACGGCTCCCAGAACATGCCCATGGCTTTCTCGAGGTTCATGAAGAAGAGGCCGTTGGCCATGGCGACGGCCTCTCGACCGACAACGACGGCCCTGGAGACATCGTAGACCGCGTAGCAGGCGAGCATGATGAGGCCTTGGCGCAAGACGTCCTCGCCGCCGCGAGGGGCGATCGAGAAGCGGGCGTCATCCAAGAGGCGGCCCACGGAGGGCTTCATGCGGCCGTTCACGTTGTCGGGGCTCCCGTCAGGCGAAGTGCGTCACAGTGGCCCATATAGAGACAACGATAGCAGAGCGGCGCGCGCCTGGGCAACTGTTCTGGAGGCGGCCCGTGCCGCCGGGGGAAGGCTGGTGGGCCGTGAAGGATTCGAACCTTCGACCTTGGGATTAAGAGTCCCCTGCTCTACCAACTAAGCTAACGGCCCACGGCTAGCGAGGCGATATGGTACCAGCCGTCCGTCGTCTTGCCAAACCGGCCGGAAGCGGCCGTCAATTGCCGAACACGTGGCGGCCGGCGACCTCGTAGCCTTCTTCCTCGACGGCCGCCGCGATCGTCTCGAGGGTCACGTCGACGGACTCGAAAGCGATGGTCACGCTCTTGGCGTCGACGTCCACGGCCACCGAGCGCACACCGGCCAAGGCGCCCACGGCACCTTCGATCGCCATCCTGCAGTGATTGCAGGAGATGCTCGGGACGTTGAGTACTGCCTGTGTCTCGCTCATGATGACCCCTCTACGTCGGCGGGTGTGCCGAGCTCCGCCAGTTTGTACGTGACGGTGTGGCCCTCTCCGTGGACTACGGTCACGCTGTCGAGCGGCGCCAGCAGCTCGATGACCTTGCCCTCGCCGCCCGGCGTCGCGATGATCGCGCCGCGCTTGGGGGCGCGCTTACGGAACGACACGTAGACGTGATGCTCGTACTTGAGACAGCACATGAGGCGGCCGCAGCAGCCGGAGATCTTGGTGGGGTTGAGCGGCAGATTCTGGTCTTTTGCCATGCGGATAGACACGGGCTCCTGATCGCCGGCGAAGGTCGCGCAGCACAGGCTGCGACCGCACGGGCCGTAGCCGCCGACGATGCGCGACTCGTCGCGGGCGCTCACCTGCTTGAGCTCGATACGCTGATTGAGGCGTTCGTTGAGCTTGCCCACGAGCTCGCGAAAGTCGACGCGCTCCTCGGCGAAGAAGGTGACCAGGAGCTTGCCGCCTTCGAAGGCCTGGCGCGCCTCGACGACCTTCATGTCGAGACCGAGCTCGACGACGAGCTGCCGGCAGACGCGCTTGGCCTCGAGCTCGTCGTCGCGGTGGGAAGCGACGGCGTCGAGGTCGTCCTGCGAGGCCTTGCGGCGGATCCGCTTGAGGCCACGCGGCGCCTGTTCGGGCGGCACCTCATCGGGCCCTTTGACGAGCCGCCCGAAATCGGCACCCCGGTTCGTGTCGACGACCACGCGATCGCCCGGCACGACTTCGAGAGAGCCGGCGTCGAACTGGTAGACCTTGCCGCCGCCACGGAACACGACGCTGGCGATCCTAGGCACTTTCTGCGACCTCCTCGAAGCGTGCGAACAGCGCTTGCAGCGCGAGCTTCTGGTCGATGTTGAGATACAGGTCCTTGCGCGTCCGGGCCACGACGGCCATGAGGCGCGCGTAGTAGTCGGGTGTCGCCACGGCCGCCACGGCCAAATCGCCGGCGCGATCGCAGTTCCAGAGTACATCGGATGCCCCGCAGGCGACCACCCAGAGGTCGCGTACCCAGGCGCCGAGGAGGTCCACCGCATCCTGCGCCGCGACGCGCCGCAGGCGCGACTCCTCGCGCCTGGCGCGCTCCTCGGCCTTCTTCGTGTACCAGTTGAGGTCGCGCTTGTCCTGGAACTGGCGCTCGAGCTCGCCGACGCGAGCCTTGAGCTTCTCCTGCGCCTCGTCCGTGATCTGCTTCTGATGACGTTCGAGGACGCCGATGAAGGCCGCCGGCGAATCTGGGTCGGAGACGCCGGGCGCGAGGCCGGCGACCGCTGAGGCGTGACGCAAGTAGTCGGCGCGTCGTTGTGCGTCGCCCGCCAGCCGCTCGGCGCGCTCCACGGCGCCGCCCGAGAGACGCGCGAGCGCTTCGGCGGCGACGCCGTCGAGGCCGTGGCTCTCGCGCAAGTACGACGCGACGACGGTGTCGCTCAGGGGTCGAAACTCGACCAGTTGGCAGCGGGACACGATGGTCGGGAGTACGCGCTCAAGACGGTCGGTGACCAGCAGGAAGTACACGTAGTCCGGCGGCTCCTCGATGCTCTTGAGCAGCTTGTTGGCCGCTGCTGAATGCAGGTACTCGACTTCGGGGATGATCCAAACGCGTCGACTCCCGGAGAACGGCTTGAGCCCGAGGTCGGCGATCACCGGCTCGACCTGCTCGAAGCGGATGAGATCGCCCTCGCGCTCCACTACGTGCAGGTCGGGGTGGACGCCACGACGGGCACGATCGCACTCAGGGCAGATCCCGCAACCGCCGCAGGTGCTGACGAGCGCGACGGCGAGCTCACGGGCGAAGGCCGTCTTGGCCAGACCCTCGGGGCCGCTCAGCAGGTAGGCATGGCTGAGAGTGCGTTCGCGCAGGGCGCGAGCGAACAGGTCTTTGACTTTCTCCTGGCCGGGGACGTCGTTGAACACGGCGCCCTCAGCCCCCGAGCCGCAGGCCGACGTCGGCGACCGCCTCGAGCGCCGCCGCCACCACGGCGGCGGCAACGATGTCGATGTCGCGGGAGCCGTCGATGAGACGTACGCGCTCCGGGAAGCGCCGCGCCACCACGGCGAAGCCGGCAGCGACTCGCTGCTGAAGATCGAGACCCTCGGCTTCGATGCGGTCGGGCGCGCCGCCGGTGCGCGCCAGTCCTACGAGCGGATCGACGTCGAGGACGATCGTGAGGTCGGGCAGCAGGCCGCGCAGGCCCGGCTGGTTGACGGCAAGGACCGCGTCGATGCCCAGTCCGCGGGCGAAGCCCTGATACGCGAGTGAGGAGTCGACAAAGCGGTCGAGGATGAGCACGCGGCCGGCGCGGAGCTCGGGCAGCAGCACGCGCTCCACGAGCTCGGCGCGGGCCGCGGCGTACAGCAGGGCCTCGGCCCAGGGCGCCAGCGTCTGGGGACCGTGCAGAAGGACGTCGCGGATGGCCTCGCCGGCCGCGGTGCCGCCGGGTTCGCGGATCACGGCGCCCTGGTCGCTCGACGGGCCGACGGGAAGCCCGCAGGCGGCGAGGCGCTCGCAGAGCAGCGCCGCCTGCGTACTCTTGCCACAGCCGTCGCCGCCCTCGAGCGAGATCAGCACGCCAGTCTGTTCGCTCACACTGGTCTCCGTCGCCGCGTGCCTGGGGACCCGCTCGCGCTCAGGCATCCTTCTTCTTGGCGCTGGCGCGCGCGCGGTACTTCTCTTTGCTCGGGCAATCGATGTCGACGCAGAGGACCCACGGACGTCCGCGGCCGCCGGCGCCCACGACTTTGATCTCGGGCCAGCCGCACTCGCCGCAGGACTTGCCGGTGGGGGTGATGGTGCCGCGCTGCGGCAGCGGGAAGGTCTGCCCGCAGCCGCGCCGCGGACGCTCGCCTTCGGCGGCCGGCTTGGGCTCCTCGCCCTCTTTGCCGACGCAGGCGGCGAAACGCTTGCCGGTCTTGCCGCGCAACACGCGCAGCTGGCCGCCGCAGTTCTTGCATTCCCCCAGCGTGAGATCTTCGCGCACCCCGCTCTTGATACGCGCGCGGATGTCGGCGATGTGGCCGTCGAGGAGCTTCCAGGCCTGCTCCAGCATGTCCTGGCTCTCGGCCACCACCTGGTCGCGCCGCAGTTCGCCCTCGCTGATGCGGTCCATCTCTTCGTCGAGCTTGGCCGTCATCTGCCATGACGAGATGTCGACGGGCGCCTTCTCCATGGCGGCGTCGAACGCCGTGATCAGGGCAACGCCGAGCTCCGTGGGCTCGATAGGGTTGTCGCGCACGTAATTGCGGTCGTAGAGGTGCTGGATGATGTCGGCGCGCGTGGCTTTGGTGCCCAGGCCGAGATCCTCCATCTTCTCGATGAGCGGACCCTGACCGTAGCGCGCCGGAGGCTGCGTCTCCTTGCTCTCGCTGCGCAGGTCGCGCACCTCGAGGACATCGCCCGGCTGCAGCGCGGGTAGCGGCCGGTCGCGCTTGGCGGCGAACTTCTCGTAGACCTCGAGGAAGCCCGCCGAGGCGACGCGGCTGCCGCGCGCGAGGAAGGGCTCGTGGCCGATGCGGATGTCGACGCGCTGGCCTTCGATCACCGCGGCCGGGAGCAGCGTGGCAAGAAAGCGGCGCACGACGAGATCGTAGACCTTGGCCTGGTCGCCGGTGAGCACTTTCTTGGGCACCCCCACCGGGTAGATAGGTGGGTGATCGGTGGTGAGCTTCTTGCCCCGGGTGGGCGTGTACTTGCCTTGCTTGGCCAGGCGCGCGGCGGCGGTGGCGACGGGCTGCCAGCCGGCCAGAGCCTCACAACTGCCGCGCAAGTCGAGCGACGGCGGGTACACCGTGTTGTCGGTGCGTGGGTAGCTGATGATGCCGTCGAGGTACAGCGACTCGGCGGCGCGCATGGCGCGCGCCGGCGACACGCCGCCGGCGGAGGCGGCGCTCATGAGCGCCGTCGTGTTGAACGGCGCCGGCGGCGCGACCTTGCGCGGCTCCGCCTTATAGGCGGTGACCTCGGCGGTCTCGGACTGGGCGCGCGCGAACGCGGCCTCCATGGCCTCGAGAGAATCGAAGCGTCCCTTGGCGTGCGCCACCTCGACGGTGTCGTCGCCGTGCGTCAGCGTGGCCTTGATCTCCCAGTAGGGAACGGGTACGAAGGCGCGCCGCTCCAGCTCGCGATCGACGACGAGGCGCAAGGTGGGCGATTGCACGCGACCGACCGACAGGTAGTCGGAGCCGTAACGATACGAAGCCAGCGACATGAAGCGCGTGAGCACCGCTCCCCAGATGAGGTCGATGTCCTGGCGCGAATGCGCTGCCTCGGCGAGGTTGAAGTCGACGGTCGACGGCTTGGCGAAGGCCGCCTCGACCTCTTCGCGGGTGAGCGCGGAGTAGCGCACTCGGACGTGACGGTCGACGGCGGCGGCCGGAAGCATGGCCTTGACGTGCGGATCGCCACCGTCCGCCGGCGGATCGGCCGGAGGGGCGGCCGCGGCCTTACCGCGGCCGGCGGCGCCGGCCTTCTTTTTCTCGGGCTTGTCGTGCGGGTGACGCTTGAGGGCGTCGCCACGGAGGATCTCGAGGGCCTCGTGGCCGATGAGCTCCCCCTCGCGGTCGAAGTCGGTGGCGATCACGACCTCGGTGGCGCCCTTGGCCACGCTGCGCAGCGCCGCGAGCGTGCCGGCGGCGCCGCCGTCGACCACCCAGGCAAGGTTTGGTGTCTCGATCATGTCGCCCAGGTACTTGAGGCTCCAGCGCCGGTACGTATTGGGGAACACGGTCTCCATGACGTGACCGCGCAGGCCGATGGCGACGGCGTCGTCGTCCTTGTAGACGAAATGGTACGACCTGACCTTCTGGCGCCCGCGGCCGTGCTCTTTGACCGTGACTTTGCCGCCGAGGATGTCGGCGATCTTGCGGGCGGCGGAATCCTTCTCTGTGACGATGAGCCTCACGGACCTACCTCAGTCGCTGTGACCGGGCAGCCCCGGACAATGGGAGTTAATACCACCGCGCGGACCCCGGTGTCGAGATGACGATGGCCGCGCGGTCAGGCGAGCGACTCGAGCGCGGCCTCGCGGGTGGCGTGGATCGTGAAGATGCGGTCCAGGCCTGTGATCGAAAGAACGCGCTCCACGGCGCGGTTGGTGACGACCAGGGCCATGGCCCCTCCGGCGGTGTGCACACGGCGCACTCCGCCGATGAGCACGCCGAGCGCCGTGGAGTCGATGAAGGTGACGTCGCTCAGGTCGACGACCAGGCTGTCGACACCGACGTCGAGGAGCCCCACCATGCACTCCTTGAACTGAGGCGCGGTGTAGATGTCGACCTCGCCGGACAGGGCGACCACACCGAGTCCGTCGCCGGCCCGCTCGCCCGAGACGCGGAAGGAATCGCTCATTGCCCGCCTCCCGCGCTTGACGACGGTGACGGGGTCGGCGTAGGCGTGCCAGAGTTGGCGGCGATCCACTCTCTGACCGCCGGCGCGTCGGCCGAGTCCGGAGCGAGCTTGAGGAACGTGGTGAAGGCGAGCAGTGCCGTGCTGGTGTCTTTGGCCTGTATGGCCATGGTCGCCATTTCGTAGAACGACTGCGCGTCCTTCGGCTTGAGCGCGGTGATCTGCCCGTAGACGTTGAGTGCCATCTGGGGGTCCTGCAGGAACAGATAGACGCTCACCAGCTGCTGCAGCGTGTCGAGGCGCAGCTGCTTGGCGGCGGCGCCCTTCTGCTTGCCGAGCAGCTTGACGGCGCGCTCGTAGTTCTGCGCCGCGATGCGCCAGTCGGCCTCTTGGGCGGCGGAGCCCTGCGTCTGCACGTTGGCGCGCAGCACGTAGTTCTCGGCCAGACTCCGCCAGGCCTCGACATTCTTGGGATCGGCTTCGACGGCCGCCTGGTACTTGGCGATGTCCTTGTTCAGCTGCGTGATGGCGGAGGTAGTGCTGCCGCCGCCGCAGCCCGTTTCTTTGCTCAGCGGGATCATGATCAGGAAGCCGGCCATGATGATGGCCATGAACCCGAACACCCACTTCTGCCAGAATTTCACTCGTTGACGGTCGAGCAGCACTTAGGGGGTCCCCTCTCCTGGAGCCGTGGCAGTCTGCCACCAGCCTGATTCAGCGGCGCCCACATGGACGCCTCCGGCGCGCACGCGGTCGCGCAGCTTCACGCGCACTCCGACGGCGGCGCGCCTGATAGCCTCCGCGTCGAGGCCCGTGTACCCGCGCTCGTGGAAGAGCACGTCACCGCCGACCACCGTGAGCAGTACGTCATCCTGATTGGCGCCGTAGACGAGCGCCGAGTACGGCTCGTCGATGGGTGCGAAGTGCGACTTGGAGACGTCGACGGCGATGAAATCGGCGAACTTACCCGGCTCGAGACTGCCGATGTCGTCCTGCATGCCCAGCGCCTCGGCGCCGCCCAGCGTGGCGATGCGCACGCACTTCGGCGCGTCGAGCACCGTGACGTCGCGCTCGACCGCGCGGTGCAGGAAGAGCATCGTGCGCATCTCGTCGAACATGTCCATGATGTTGCTGGACGCCGGGCTGTCGGTGCCCAAGCCGACGCGCACGCCCTCGTGCAGCAGGTCGGCCAGGGGCATGACGCCACAGCCCAGCTTCGCGTTGCCCTTGGGGCAGTGAGCGACGGCAACGTTCTTGGCCTTGAGGATGCGAATATCGTCGCGGCTCACCTGTACGCAATGGACGGCGAGGAAATCCGCGTCGAAGACGGCCCACTGTTGCAGGTACTTGATAGGGCTCACGCCGAAGGGCTGTACGAGCATCCTCTCCCAGCCCATCTTCTCGCGGTAGTCGTGGGCGAACTTGCCCGATCCGGAGCGGATGTAGGTGAGCTCCTCTTTGCTCTCGGCGACGTGACTCATGACCTTGAGGCCACGCTCACGGGCCAGCCCCGAGATCGCCTGATAGAGACGGCTGGAGACCGTGTAGGGCGCGTGAGGCGCCAGGCCGACGTCGAAGCGCGGCGGCGCGGCCGCCTGCGCCTCGCCGAGACGCCGCTCGACATCCGCCATGGTCTCGTCGAGCCGCTTGTCGTCGACGCCGAAGACCTCGAGATACAGGCGGCCGCGGAGGCCGGCCGCGGCGCCCGCCTCGAGCGTGGCGGCGCCGTAACTCGTGTCGGCGATGGTGGTGA
Organism: Actinomycetota bacterium; assembly: GCA_026392265.1. GTDB lineage: Bacteria > Actinomycetota > Thermoleophilia > UBA2241 > UBA2241 > CAIXSE01. The sequence continues at coordinate 22,164 of JAPLCL010000190.1, read as the reverse complement.
TGCCGGACGAGATAGCCTCGAGGGCGCCGAGCTTAGCGCTGGCCAGGTACTCGTCGGGGGTCAGCGCGGCTTTCACGTCCACGAGGCTGATGATCCAGTCACCGAAGGCGGCATCGTCGAGGATTCCGCGGAAGGACGTGTATTCGATATGGCTGTGACAGTTGACGAAGCCGGGCATGATGACGGCGCGCCCGAGATCGACGACCCGCGCCTCCGGATGAGCGGCCGTGAGGTCGGGCGCCGGGCCCACGCCGACGATGCGCTCGCCGTTCACGGCGAGCCCTCCGTCGGCCAGCACCGGCGCCGCCACGGGCAGCACCCAGTCCGCACGGTAGATCGTGATGTCGTCGCTCGTGATGACCGCCCCGATCGTCGCTCAGGGTACACCAGGACACGGGGTCGGGCCCCGTTGGTGCGCAAGGAGTATAGGGGAGCGCCTCGCACAGTGGCAAACAGCGGTGGATCCGTGATCCCCGCGCGCCTCGCGGCGGCGGTATACTCGCGCCACCAGCGACGGAAGGGGCGACGTGCGCGAACGACCCGGGCCCAGCTTCTCGGCCGAAGTCATCACCAGCACCGTGTGGGACGCGATCAAGGGCATCCCCGGTGTGGCGGACCTCCACCGCAACCCCCTGCAGACCCTGGGCGAACGCGTGCACCTGGAGCGCCACGGCCCGGTGCGCCTCGAGGAGGACGACGCCGGGCCGGTGCTCGAAGTACACCTCATCGTCGACCAAGACGCCGGCATCCCGACCGTGTGCGAGGCCGTCGCGCGCGCCGGTGCGACCTACCTCGAGCGCACCACCGGCACGCCGATCACCCATGTCGAGGTGTACGTGGACGACATCGCTGCCGCCGCCGACGAGTGAGGGCGATCGACCTCAGCGCCGGCACCCGCGACCTGCTGGCGCCGGCGTGCCAAGGCTGCGTCTGGTGGCAGACGCTGCCCGCCGCGATCCCGGCGCCCGATCTGCGTCAGGTCTGGGAACAGGAGGCCGAAGCCGAAGCCGGCTTCTTCGGCCGTGCGCTGCTCGAAGGCGGCGCGGTCGTCGGCTGGATGCACACCGCCGCAGCGCGCTTGCTGCCGCGGGCGCATTGCCTGCCCGCCGGTCCACCCTCACCCGACGCCTACGTCCTCACCTGTTCGTACTTCTATGACGAGGAGTACCTGCGCGGCTTCCAGTTCCTGCTCCAGGAGATCGAGGCGTCGCTCAAGCACCGCCGCGTCGCGGCACTCGAAGCCTTCGGCCTGACACGGGCGCGCCCCGGAGACCCGTTTCGCGGCTACATCCGCGAGCTCAACCTGTTCCACCCCGAGGTGCTCGAAGGCGGCGGCTTTCGCAAAGTCCAGTCCAAGGGCGAGATCGCCCGCTTTCGCCTTGACCTCGCCACGCTCGTCGCCGCGCCGCGCCACAGCGTCGCCTGGGAGAGAGTGGAGGCGCCGGCGGCGGCGCAGCCCGTCTGAACGGCGGCGCGACGGCCTAGCGGAACAGGCGCGGCAGCCGCTGCTTCCAGTCGTCGGGGAGTACCGCGTCGAGCGCATCATCGAGCGTGACGATGCCCACGAGCCGGCGCTCCTCGTCGACGACCGGGATGGCGAGGAGATCGTACTTGGTCATGATGCGGCCGACCTCCTCTTCGTCCACGTCGGCGGCGATCTCGACGACGTCGTCCTCCATGAGCTCGGCGACGGGCCGGTCGGGCTCGGCGAGTACCAGGTCCCTGAGGCTCGCGACACCGATGAGCCGACCGTCCGCAAGCGTGAAGTACAGGTAGGTCATCGCGTGCTGCTCGGGTCGTTCGGTGCGGATCCAGGCGAGAGCCGCGCCGGCCGTGAAGCCGACAGGCAAGGCCACAAAATCGGTGGTCATGAGTGACCCGGCCGTATGCTCGGGATGGCTGGCCAGCTCACGCAGGTCTTCTTCGCGGTCGTCGGGGAGACGCGCAAGGAGCTGCTGTGAGAGCTCGTCGGGCAGGTCGCTGAGGATATCGGCGGCTTCGTCGGTCTCGATCTGCTCGAGCACCGCCACGGCGCGCTCCAGCGGCATATCCTGCAGCGCCGCCGTGCGCAGCTCCTCTTCCATCTCCTGGAGGGTGTCGGCGGCGAGGCCCGTGTTGAGCGCGGCCAGCACGGCCGCGCGCTCCCGCGGGCCCACCTGGCTGATCACGTCGGCGATGTCGACCGGGTGCAGCTCGGCGAGCTCGGCGAACGCCTCGAAGAAGTTGAGCTGCGACAGCCGCAGGGCGATGAGATTGACATCGGCCCACGGCACGAAATCGCCGCTGCGTCGCGGCAGACGACGCGAGAGGAAGCCGAGACCGAAGCGTCGCGCCAGCGCGCCGGAGCTCGCGTCCACACCACCCACGACGAGCCCGCCATCGCGGGCTTCGAGCAGCACGTCCTGCACACGCACGAACACGCGGCGCCGCATGTCGAGCACCTGGTTATCGAGCACGGCATCGACGAGGGCGAGCTCGTCACCGCGGATCGAGGCAGGCTCGAGGTCGGCGGCGAGGCACGAGAGGTGCAGCCTCTCGGCGTCGACGTCGATCACGGCGACCTGCGCCCAGGAGGCGCGGTACTTGTCGTCGTCACGTTCGACGAAGAAGCCGGTGACCACCGCGGTCTCGGAGGCGCACAGGGCGACGACATCGAGCAGCTCGCCGATGGGCGTGCCGGCGGCGTCGACAACGGTCATGTCTTCGAGCTCGGAGAGGGCCAGCGAACCTGGGTCGTCGTCCACGGAGAAGATTCACATCCTTTCGCCTGCGGGGGACCCCGCGGGACGCGGCGAGGATACCCGGGTGCCACGCATGGCGTCAATGATCCACGCTGTTACATTCCCGTATCGTCACCCTGTCCTCGTGCGATACACTCTGCCAGTTCTTGCCCCCGCATCATCACCCTGAAGGAGGACGAGGTCTATGGAAGCCGCCGCCGACGTCGGCCCGAACAACGCGCTGGAGCGCTTTTTCAAGTTCAAGCAGTGGAACACGTCGCTCAAGCGCGACACCCTCGCCGGGCTCACGACGTTCATCGTCATGTCGTACATCATCTTCGTGAACCCGAGCATCCTCGGTCTGGAGGGCAAGGGCCTGCCGTTCGCGGCCGCGCTCACCTCGACCTGCCTTGTGGCCGGCGTGCTGACCATCGTCATGGGCCTCTTCACCAACCGGGCCTACGCCATCGCCCCCGGTATGGGCCTCAACGCGGTCGTCGCCTTCAGCCTCGTATTGGGCCAAGGCCTCACCTTCAAGAGTGCCATGGGCCTCGTCGTGCTCGAAGGCGTAGCCATCACGATCCTCGTGCTCACCGGCTTCCGCGAGGCTATCTTCAAGGCTATACCGCTCGAGCTTAAGAAGGCTATCGTCGTCGGCATCGGCTTCTTCATCCTATTCATCGGCCTCGTCGACGGCGGCCTCGTCGTGGGTGGGGGCGGCACGCCGCTGTCGCTGGGGACCTTCGTCGGCGTGCCGGTGGCGGTCACCCTCTTTGGCCTCGTGATCACCATCATCATGTTCACGCGCAAATGGCGCGGTGCCATCATCCTCGGGATCCTCTTCTCCACGATCCTCGCGATCATCCTCAACTACGCCTACGACAAGACCTCGTTCATGGAGGGCACCGCCGTCATCCCCAGCAAGGTCTTCGCGGCGCCCGACTTCAGCCTGGTGGGCGCCTTCGACTTCGGCGCCTTTGCCAAACTCGGCGTGACCGCCGCCATCCTCTGGATCTTCAGCCTCATGCTGAGCGACTTCTTCGACACCATGGGCACGCTCGTCGGCGTCGGTGGCCAGGCCGGCTACCTCGACGATGACGGCGACCTGCCACAGGTCAACCGGCCGCTCCTCGTCGACTCGCTGGCCGCCGTGGCCGGCGGCGCCGTGAGCGCTTCGTCGGCGACCACCTACATCGAATCCGGCGCCGGCGTGGCGCAGGGCGGCCGCACCGGCTGGGTCGCCGTCATCGTCGGCGTGCTGTTCCTGCTGGCGATGTTCTTCTCGCCGATCGCCGCGGTCGTTCCCGCGGCGGCCACCGCACCGGCGCTCATCATCGTGGGCTACCTGATGATGGCCACGCTCACCAAGGGCGAGAGCGAGGCCGAGCACGACACCGGCGCCTGCCAGGCGTCGATCAACTTCGCCAACGTCGCCTTCGGCCTGCCGGCCATCCTCATCATGACCATCATGCCGCTCACCTACAGCATCACCAACGGCATCGGCTTCGGCTTCATCGCCTACACGCTCATCCGCATCACGCAAGGCAAGGCGCGCGAGGTGAGCTGGATGCTGTGGCTGGCCTCCGCGGGCTTCATCCTGTACTTCCTTATCCCGCTGCTCCAGGTCAAGGGCTGGGTCTGATACGCAGGCTCATCCACTAGATCATTAGCAGAAGGGCCGGGCCGCCGCAGGCGGCCCGGCCCTTCTGCTATCCTTGCCGCCGCCATGTCCGAAGTCCTGCTGATCATCGCCCTCGGTATCATCCTCGCCTCGGCCGAGCTGTTCACCAACGGCGTCGAGTGGTTCGGCCGCCGCTACGAGCTCGGCGAAGGGGCCGTGGGCAGCGTCCTTGCGGCGGTCGGCACGGCCCTCCCCGAGACCCTCGTGCCGATCATCGCCATCGTGTTCACGGGCGGGCAGGCCGCCGACGACATCGGCGTGGGCGCCATCCTGGGGGCGCCGTTCATGCTCGCCAGCCTGGCGATGGTCGTCACCGCCGCGGCCGTCGTGATCTTCACGTGGCGCGGCCGTCGCGAGCTCGCGGTCGCCGTGAACGAGGAGGTCATGCGCCGCGACCTCAGCCACTTTCTCATCGCCTACGCGCTGGCCATGGGCGCCGGCCTGATCCAAGTGCGCCCGCTGCACTATGCGCTCGCCGCCGGGCTCATCGCCTTCTACGGCTACTACGTCTGGGAGACGCTGCGCGCCGAGGGTGACCTCGAGGGCGAGACCAGGCCTCTGTACTTCCACCGGCACCCGGAGATGCCGCATCGTTACCGCATCTTCTTGCAGATCGGGGTGGCCCTCCTCGGCATCGTGCTCGGCGCCGAGATCTTCGTCAAAGAGATCACGACCCTGAGCGAGACACTGGGCGCGGCCCCCCTCATCGTGTCCCTCCTCATCACGCCCATCGCCACTGAGCTGCCGGAGAAGTTCAACTCCGTGCTGTGGATCCGCCAGCGCAAAGACGCCCTGGCACTCGGCAACATCACCGGGGCGATGGTGTTCCAGTCTACTTTCCCCGTGACGGTGGGCCTGCTCTTCACGACGTGGCAGCTGACCACCGACGCTCTCGTGAGCGGCCTGCTGGCGCTGACCAGCGGCACGGTCTTCTACCTCACGCTGCGCATCAGGCACAGGCTCACGTGGTGGTCGTTGGGCGGCGCCGGATCGGTGTACTTCGCCTATCTGGTGTACGTGTTCGGCTTCGCCAAGTAAACGGGCGCCGCGGCGGTCGCGGGCCGCCTACTTGGCGATGATCAGGAGTACGGTCGATCCACTGGCCACCTCGGTGCCGGCATCCGGCACCATCCTGACCACCGTGCCCGGAGGCTGGCCGGTGCCGACCTTCTGTCGCACGGTGACGCCGAATCCGTCCGCCGTGAGCTTGTCCGTCGCACTCGTCGAATCCATGCCGTACACGTTGGGGACGCTCACCGTGGACGCCGTGGGGCTGGGAGAGGGCGACGGCGAACCGCTCGACACGACGATGTTCACGGCGGATCCCTTTGCCATCTTGACGAGAGCGGCGGGGTCCTGGCGAATGACCTGGCCGCTCGGCACCGTACTGCTCGGCTCGGGCGTGACCACGCCAAGCAGCAGACCGGCGCCGGCCAGGGCCGTCTGCGCCTCGTCCTGGGTCAGGCCACTGAGATCGGGGACGGTCGCCTGCGGCTTGCCGCTGCTCACCCAGTAGGTGATCGTGTCGCCGCGCTTCACCGGGTCGCCGGCCGGCGGGTCCTGTTTGAACACCCTGCCCGATGGGACGGAGCTCGACTTGCCGGACTTCTCGAGGGGGCTGAGCCCGTTCTGGCTGAGCCAGTCGCGCACGTCGCCGGACGTCCAGCCCTTGAAGTCCGCAAGCGTGACCGTCTCGCTGCCATTGCTCACCCAGATATCGACCGTATCGCCCTTGCGCAGCTTGGTGCCGCCCGCGGGCGCCTGACGGCTGACGAAGCCCACATCGTAGTTGTCGGAGTACTCCTCCTGGACGCCGGCTTTGAAGCCTGCCTCTTCGAGCTTGGTAAGCGCTGCCGCCTGGCTCTTGCCCACCACGGTGGGCACGGCCACGCCGCCTGCGCCCATCGCCCGTACCAACCCGTAAGCGGCGGCGGCGATCACGAGCAGGAGCAGGACGATGACCAGTACCCACGGCCAGCGGCGACGTCTGCGGCCACGGTCGCCCGCAGCCTGGTCGAGCGGGCCGCCCGTCATCACCGAGGTGGCGCCGGCGGGAACGCCGGCGCTCATCAGTCTGGTGGCCTCGGCGCCGGGGTCGAACGTGGCGGCGGCCACGGGCCCGCCTACCTGCGCGGAGCGCAGGTCGCGGGCGAACTGATCGGCCGTCTGGTAGCGCTGGCCGGGGTCCTTGGCGATGGCCTTGAGGACGATCTGGTTGAGCGCGTAGGGCAGGCCCGGCACGATCTGCGCCGGCTCGGCGGCCATCTCGTTGACGTGCTTGAGAGCCACGGTGACGGCGCTGTCTCCCTTGAACGGCACCGTGCCGGTGAGCATCTCGTAGAGAACGATGCCGACGGAGTACAGATCGGAACGCTCGTCGACGCGGTGGCCCCTTGCCTGTTCGGGGGCCAGGTACTGGGCCGTCCCGAGGATGGAGCCGGCCTCGGTCATACCGGAGTCGGCGGCGCGCGCGATGCCGAAGTCGGTGACCTTGGCGTTGCCGTCGCGGTCGAGCATCACGTTCTGCGGCTTGATGTCGCGATGCACGATGCCCGTGCGGTGCGCGAACTCGAGGGCCGCCAGGAGCTGCAGCGAGATGCGCACGGCCTCGTTGCCGCTGAGGCGGCCCTTCCGGCGCACCAGATCCTTGAGCGTCTCGCCCTCCACGTACTCCATTACGATGAAGTACGTGCCGTCGACCTCGCCCCAGTCGTAGATGCTGACAAGATTGGCCTGGTTCAGACCGGCCGCGGCCTTCGCCTCGCGGCGGAAGCGCTCGACGAAGTTGGGGTCGTCGAGGAACCGCTGCAGCAGCACCTTGAGCGCCACACGGCGGCCCAGGCTGAGATCCTCGCAAAGATAGACGTCGGCCATACCGCCGCCGCCGATCTTGCGCAGCACGCGGTAGCGGCCGCTCAGCACCTGCTCTGGCTGGAACACGTCACTCACGTCTGGTTACCTCGCTCCTTTGCTGACAGATACGGGTCCGGGCGCCGGCTCCCTGCCCCGTCAGGGCAAGGACGGCTGCGCCAGAGCCGTCTTGATCACGGCGGCGGCGAGCGGCGCCGCCGCCTCGCCGCCGGTCGACTGGGTGTCTTCGATGATGACCGCGATCGCCACCTGCGGGTCTTCCGCCGGCGCGAAGGCGATGAACCAGGCCAGGTTGCTGCCGTCACCGCGCTCGGCGGTGCCGGTCTTGCCGGCGACCTGGATGCCCTCGAGCGCCGCGGCCGTGCCGGTGCCGGCGTTGACGACGCGCTGCATCATGATGTTGAGCTCAGAAGCGGTGGCGGGCTTCATGGCGACCAGCCACTGCGCCGGCTGTGCCTTCTGGACCACAGCGCCCGAGGCCGCCACCACTTGCTGCGTGTAGTACGGCTTCATGACGCGGCCGCCATTGGCGACGCCCGCGGCGACCAGGGCCATCTGTAAGGGCGTCGACAGGATCTGCTCCTGGCCGACGGCCGCCCAGGCCACGGCCAGCGGGTCCATGAAGGCGTCCGGCGAAAGCAAGCCGTTCTTGCTGTAGCGCCCGCTGGGAACGACCGTGCCCCGTGGCAGCGGCAGCGGCGGGGTCTGGTAGAAGCCGAAGCGCTGCATCGACGAGATGAGCCGTTTGCGTCCCAGCAGGTTGCCGACCTTGCCGAAGGTGGTGTTGATCGAGTAGGTCAGCGCCGTGGTGAAGTCGTTGGGGCCGAACACGGCGCCCCCGTAGTTGGTGACCTTGCCACCGAACACGACGTAGGTGCCCGTGTCGATGAACTCGGTGTCGGGCGTGACCTTGCCGTTGTCGAGTCCCGACGTAGCCGTTACGACCTTGAAAGCCGAGCCCGGCGGGTAGAGACCCTGCGTGGGCCGGTTGAGCAACGGCGCCCCCGGGTCGTTGCTGAGCCGCGCCCAGTCGTCCTCGAGGTTGGCGGGGTCGTAGGTCGGCGCCGAGGCCGAGGCGATGAGGGCGCCCGTCTTGGGGTCGAGGACCACGATGGCGCCTTTCAGGCCGCTGAGCGCCTTCTGGGCCTCCTTCTGCACCGCCGGCACCAGCGTGAGCTGGACGCTGGCGCCCTTGGGCTTGCGTCCCAGGATCCGGTCGATCCAGCTCTGCACGCCGAGGTCGGTGGACTGCCCGGTGAGCTCGTCGTTGAGCTCGTCCTCGATGCCGCTGCGCCCGTAGCGCACGCTGTCGTAGCCGACCAGCTGGGGCGCCACCGTACCCTGCGGGTACTCGCGGTAGTAGTAACCGGAGCGTCGCAGCGAGCCCGCGATGGTGGAGCCGTCGTAGCCCAGGATGTCGCCGCGCTTGATCTTCATCTCCTTGGCGATACCGCGCTTGTTCTCGGGGCGGTCGGCGAACCACTGGGCGCGGCCGGCCATGATCCAGGTGAGGTTGAGGATCAGGGCGACGAAAAGGATGACGCCGACGATGAAGATGCGGGAGATGGCCTTGTTCATCGCCGCCTCCTACCCGCGCTCCGCCAGGCGGCGGCGCTCGAGGTCGCTGCCCTCGCGCACCACATTGGTGCGGTGCGAGACCATGAGCAGCAGCGCGACCAGCATGAGATTGGCGGTGATGGAGCTGCCGCCGTAGCTGACGAACGGCAGCGTGATACCGGTCAGCGGGATGAGCCGCGTGACACCGCCGATGATGATGAAGGTCTGCAGGCCGAAGGCGAAGGCGAGGCCGGCGGCGAGCAGCTTGGAGAAGCCGTCCGGCGCCCACACGGCGATGCGGAAGCCGCGCCACATGAAGAGGACGTAGAGGAGGATCACGCCGGCCGCGCCGAGGAGACCCGTCTCGTTGGCGATGGCGGCGAAGATGAAGTCAGTCTGCAGATCGGGGACCACCGGCTGACGGTTGGCGTACAGAAGAAAGCCGCGCCCGAAGCCGGCGCCCAGGACGCCGCCGTCGGCGATCGTGAACAGGGACTGCAGCAGCTGGTAGCCGCTCGTACTTGCATAGGGCCAGGGGTCGAGCCAGGTGGTGAAGCGGTCCTGGACGTGTGGCACGACGGCGACGGCGATCGCGGCGGCGGCGGCGAAGAGGCCGCCGCCCAGCACCACGTAGACGATCCGCGTGGTGGCCATGTACATGAGCGCCACGAAGATCGACATGAAGAGCAGCGCCATGCCGAAGTCCTTCATGAAGATGAGCATGGCGAGCGAGAGTACCCACATGATGAGCAGCGGGCCGAAGTACTTGGCCGCCGGCAGCGGGATGCCGAGGACGTGGTGCGTGGGCACGGAGAGCAGTGCCTTCTTGTCGTTGAGGTAGCCGGCCAGGAAGATGACGATCGCGAGCTTGGCGAACTCGGACGGCTGGATCGAAAAGCCGAAGGCATGGATCCACAGCTTGGCGCCGTTGACCGTCGTGCCGAGCACGATGGTCGCCACCAGCAACCCCAGGCCGATGGCCCCCATGATGTAACGATAGTGGTCGAGCTTCATGTGATCGCGCACGATGAACACGGTGAGAACGAAGAGGCCGGCTCCGACCAGCAGCCACTGCCCCTGCGTGAGCGCGAGAGCGGGGCGGATGCGGAAGATCTCCGTGAGCCCGATCGCGGCCAGCAGTGCGGTGATGGGCAGCAGGAACGGGTCGGCCTGGGGGAGCACGAAGCGCACCAGAAGGTGCAGCAGAAAGAAGATGCTCACGAAGACCAGGCCGTAGATGATGGAGACGCGGTTGATCTCGCGAAAACGGCCCGCGTACACGGACACGTACGCCATGGTGCTCACGGCGCCGGCGATCACGAGGAAGAGCAGCTCGATACTGCGCCGGCTCACGGCCACATCCCCAGCATCTCGGCCAGAGCCATGATGTTGCTCCTGGTGTGCAGGCCCTGCTCGTCGACAAGGCGGCGCTCGGCAGAGCCGAGCGACTCGTAGGTGCGCGAGCTCCGCCGGTAGACGGCATGCAGCTGCAGCGGGCCGAGGGCCGCCGGCACGCCGCTGTAGACGGCCAAGCGACCGTCGTCGACGCCCACGTAGAAGACGGTGCTGACCGTGAGGGCGCCGGCGAAGGCGACCACCACGAGCAGCGCGAGCACCACGGCGAAGAAGCCGAGGCGCCGCTTGGACCTGCGCGACGGTACCGGCGCTGGGCCCTCGGACACAGTCTCCGACGCCACTGGTATGGCGTCTGCTGCGCCGCCGTCGCCGCTGCCCTCGGCCGCGGCGAGGGCGGCGCGCGGCGTCGGCGGCAAGACGGCGGCCGTGAGTACCACCGTGGCCGCCTCGTCGGCGGGGACGGCGAGCGTGACCTCTTCGTCGGCGGCGCGCGGCTCGTCAAGACGCACGACGACGGCGGTGATGTTGTCGGGGCCGCCCTGTTTGCGGGCTTCGGCGATGAGCTTGGCGGCCGCGTCGCCGGGGTCGGCACGGCCGAGCGCCCTTCTGATGTCCTCGGCCGGAACGGCTCCGCTGAGCCCGTCGCTGCAGAGCAGCAGCACGTCACCGGCCTGCAGGTCGACCTCGAACTCGTCGATCTTCGCCAGCGCTTCGGTACCCAGGGCGCGACTGAGGATGCTGCGGTGGGGGTGCGAGACCGCCTCTGCCGCGCTGAGGCGCCCGTCGCGCACCATCTCGCCGACCAGGGACTGATCGTCGCTGAGCTGCTCCAGCGCGCCGCCCCGCAGCAGGTAGGCACGGCTGTCGCCGATGTGCACGAAATGCCCGGTGTCGCCGGCGAGCACGACGGCCGTGAGCGTGGTGCCCATGCCCTTATGATCGCTGTCGTCGCAGGCGCGCCCGAAGACGGCCGCGTTGGCTTGCTCGGCGGCCGCGAGCAGCGGCTGACCGGCGGCGACGGCGGCGACGAGAGTCTCGGCGGCGAGCCCGCTGGCGACCTCGCCGGCCTGGGCGCCGCCCATGCCGTCGCAGACCGCGAACAGCGGCGGGGCCACGACGAAGGTGTCCTCGTTGGTCTTGCGGTGCAGGCCGATGTCGGTGAGGGCACCGGGACGGGCGACGAGAGTCACCGGCGAGTCACTCCTCGTAGCGGAAGACGGTCTCGCCGATGCGCACCCGGCTGTCGAGCTTGAGCTGCGCCTCGCCGCTCACCTGCTTCTCGTTCACGAACGTGCCGTTGGTACTGCCCAGGTCCTCCACGAAGTAGAAGGAGCCGCGCGGCACAAAGCGCGCGTGCGTGCTCGAGACGAAGTGCTCGTCGAGCACGACGTCGCTCGACGAGGCGCGGCCCACGGTGATCCAGCCGTGCAGGGGGAACACGACGCCGGTCGGCACGATGGGGCTCTGTTCGACGATGAGACGCGGATCGATGTGACCGGTGAAGTCGAGCTTGTCGCCGGCCATCGTGCGTTCGCTCAGCCGGTCCTCGCGGCGGGATTCCCGCTCGGCCGGCGTGAACACGGCCACGGGGCGCGAGCCCTCGGGAAGCGCGACGTCAGGGGCCGCAGCCGCACCGGCGGGAGCGCGCACGGTGGCGACGGCCGTCTTCACGACCTGCCAGATGAACAAGTAGAGCAGGACGAGGATGCCGATCTTGAGGACGAGGAGGACGATGTCGATCATGGCAGTCTCCCGCAGCCCGCACGGCCGCGAAACACGGCGGTCGCCTTCACCTGAGCGCCGGCATCACGGCAGCCTCTCGAACACGAGCTCCGTGGTGCCCAGTTCGATGCGGTCGCCGTGCTGCAGCACAGCCTGTTTGACGTCGCGGCGGTTGACGCGTATGCCGTTGGTGGACCCAAGGTCGAGCGCCATAAAGCCATCGTTCTGGCGCCTGATCTCGGCGTGCTGGCGCGACACGTTGGGGTCGGTGAGCACGATGTCGCAGCGGCGGCTGCGCCCGATCACGGTGACCGCCTCGCGCAGCTCCCACTCGCCCTGCTGGCCGCGCAGGGACGCACGCGGGGCGCTCGCCCGCGCCACGGGCGGCGCGACCGCCGGCACGGGCGCGGGGGCCTGCTCCTGGTAGAGCACGGTGTGGTCGAGAAGCGCGCCCGGGGCGGCCGCTGCCGGCGGCGTGGCAGCTGCCGGCACGAACGCCGGCCCCGGCGCCTCGGCCGGCGCGTTGACGGTGCGCGTGGCGATGCCGAACTCGCCGACGCGTAGATCGTCGTCGCGGTGGAGGTCGATGCGCGGCGGCGCCACGAGCGTCCAGCCCTCGCGACGCGCAAAGGCGGTCACGTAGTTGGCGAGCTCCGCCTTGAGCGACTCCGACAGCGACGACAGATGCTCGAAGTCGGCCTCGCCCAGGTAGATGTCGAACTCGTTGGGCACGTACACGTTGGAGACCCCGACGGTCTTGTGATCGCCCATCTCCTTGGCGAGCTTGTGCGCCAGCTCGACCGGCTGCACGCTGGCCTTGAAGGCGCGGCCAAAGCCGCCCTCGACCAGGCCCTCGAGCTTCTTTTCAGCTTTCTTGAAGATGCCCATCGGCGCGTTCCTCCGGCCCGTCACCGGTCGTGAAAATCAACGGCAAGAGTATCACGCCGGCCGCCAGAGCCACATTCCACACCAGGGGCGCGAGCGCCGCGGGGTATCCCCAGACGGCGATCGGTACGATGCGGTACACGGCGAACGTCGTCGCGAACGCCAGCGCCCAGACCCACCGGCGAAGCTCCAGGCGGCGGCGCGTCAAGGCGAAGCCGAGAGCCACCGCGAGGCCTGCCCACAGGAGCATCTGGAGCACGCCGGCGGGCGCCAGGGCCACGCCCAGGACACGCGTCGCCACGGTGAAAGGGTCGCCGGCGGCTGCGGCTTCGCCGGCGAGGCGCCAGCGCGGCTGGAAGAGCGTGAACGGCCCGCGCGGGGCGCGCAGCAGCACCAGGTAGACGAGCGTGCCGGCGGCGGCCCAGGCGGCGGCCAGCGGGCCGCGCACGCGGCCCAGCAGGGCCGCCCCCGCCGGTGCCAGCAGAGTGAGATACACGGGCGTGAGCACCAGCGCCAGCGTGGGCCAGAGAGCCACGATAGGCCTGGCGCGGGTCAGCAGGAACAGGGCGACGGCGAAGGCCAGATACGCCGCTCCCAGGCTCAGCGACACGTTGAAGACGGGAAACGCCAGGGCGCCAAGCAGAAAGGCGAGCCCGCCCTGGGGTACCACGGCCCACACCGCAGCACAGACCGCGACCAGCGGCAGTGTCCAGCTCTGGGGATAGGCCGGCAGCGCGCCGAGCACGACGCCGCTGGTGACAGCCGCAAGGGCGGCGCCGGCGGCGCGCTCGGCGATGACGCCGGCGCGCGCCAAGGGAGACACCAGCCGGCGGACGCGCAGCAGCCGCTGCGTGCGCAGGCGTCCGCTGCGCAGCAGCTCGTCGAGCGCCTCGCTGAGCTCGGCGGCCGTCGGCCGCTCGCCCGGCTTGGGCGCGCAGGCGTCGTCGATGAGCCCTACCAGATCCTCCGTGAGGTCGGGCCGCAGCGTGCCCAGCGACGGCAGCCGGCCGGCGGCCACGTTAGACAGCGTCTCGGCCGGCGTCTGCCCGCGCAGAGGGTGCTCGCCGGCCAGCAGCTCGTACAGCACCATGCCGGCGGAGTACACATCACTCGAGGGCCCTACGCGGCGCCCGGCGGCCTGCTCCGGCGACATGTAGGCGACCGTGCCGATGACGTCGCCGTCCTGGGTGAGCGTATCGGCGTCCATGAGCCGGGCGATACCGAAGTCCATCACCTTGACGTGGCCGACGGAGTCCAGCATCACGTTCTGCGGCTTGATGTCGCGGTGGATGATGCCTTGGCTATGCGCGCACGCGAGCGCGTCGAGCAGCTCCACGCCGAGCGCTGCTACGTCCCCGTCGCGGAGCTCGCCGGCCAACTTGTCCAGCGACTCGCCACGCACGAGCTCCCACACCAGGATGCTGCGCTCGCCATCGCCGAACCAGTCGTAGAGCGCCACGATGTTGGGGTGAGTGAGAGCCGCGGCGGCCTCGACTTCACGGATGAGGCGGCCGGACATGCTACGCCCGTCGGCGACGATCTTGAGCGCAACGGCCTGGTCGAGGGTGACGTCGAGCGCCTCGTAGACGTCGGCGAAACCACCGCTGCCGATCTTGCCGACCAGCTGATAGCGGTCGCGCCAGTCGGTGTACAGGGGTGTCATAGTGTGTGCCGCGACGGACATGGGGGTGGGGAATCCTCCGTTTGGGACGGTATTCGGTATGGTACAATCCGAACCCTGTAAGAGCTGCTGGGCGAGTGGCGGAATTGGCAGACGCGCTAGGTTCAGGGTCTAGTGCACTTACGTGCGTGCGGGTTCAAGTCCCGCCTCGCCCACCAACCGCCTGACGAACGGGGGTCGCGCAGTGGATTTCTTCGACGACGACGCGACCAGCCAAGCCCCAGTGCGAGAGCGTTCCTCTTCGCCGTCGCGCCGCCGTTCCAACCCTCGTCGCACCCGCATCCAGCGCATCCTCATCCTCGCCGCGATCCTCTTCATTATCGTCTTCGCGCTGGCCTGGTGGGCGCGCAGCTGCCAGCAGAGCCGCAAGGTCGCGTCCTACCGCACCTACTTCGAGGGCGTCGCGGCCGCCATCAGCGACTCCGCCGCCCTGGGCAAGCAGCTCGACCAGATCGTCGCCAGCCCCACCAAGTTCTCGCGCAAAGAGCTCACGGCCAAGCTCGCCGAGCTCAGCGCGAAACAGAACGAGATCGCCGTGCGCGCCGATCGCCTCGAGCCGCCCGATACCCTCAGCTCCGAGCAGTCCGTCTTCGCCGAAGGTATGAAGGTCCGCGCCGACGGCTACAAGCTCTTCGAGACGACCATGCTCGGCACCCTCGGCAAGAAGAAGGTGAACCCCGCCAAGCTCGCCGCCCTCGCCGGCTACTTCAGCGGCCCAGATGCGTACTACACAAGCCGCGTGTACCTCCCGGCGCGCAACACCCTCAGCCAGCAAGGCGTCACCGACGTGCTCGTGCCCACCGCGACCTTCTACCTCAACGCCAAGACCTTCGACACGGCGCGCCTGGAGCAGATGCTGAACAGCATGGGCAGCTCCACCAAGCTCGCCGGTATCCACGGCGTGGGCCTCATAAGCGTGACCGCCCAGCCCGGCGACATCGCGCTCACCAAGGCCGCCACCACCGATGTCCCGGCCTCGGCCGGTCTCTCGTTCGACGTCAAGGTCCAGAACCAGGGCGACGTCGCCGAGGAGAACGTCGCCGTCACGGCGGAGCTCAAGCTGCCCGGCGGGAGCGTGCTCACGAAGGGCGGCACCATCGCCACCATCGCCTCCGGCCAGACGCAGACCGTCACGATCCAGGGATTCGCCATACCTGCCGAGGCGCTCAGCAAGGTCTCCACGCTCACGGTCACGGCCGGCCCGGTGCCCGGGGAGCGGGTGAAGACCAACAACGTCGGGCAGTTCAAGATCCTCCTGCAGCTCCAGTAGACGACCATGCAGACGCTGCGCGACATCGCACCCTACGCGGCGCTGGCTGCGGTCGTCCTCTCGCTGGCGCTCCTCGTCCTGGTCTTCATCCTCTGGCGCTCCGTGCGCCGCGTGCGCCGCGCGCAGCTCGTGGTCATGGGTCACCACGAGCAGCGCGATATCGTCGCGCACGTGGAGAGCCTCGATTCGCAGGTGCACAACCTGCGCGAGGCTGTCGAGATCCTCACCGACCAGCTCGACGAGCAGAAGCGGCACCTGGACCGCGCCCTGACCAACCGCGCGATCGTGCGCTACGACGCCTTCCGCGACGCCGGCGGCGAACAGAGCGCGTCGTTCGCCCTGCTCGACAACCACCGCTCGGGCGTGGTGTTCAGCGCGATCGCAGCCCGCGACTTCGCGCGTATCTACGTCAAGCACCTGCGCGACGGCGTCGCCGACCGCGACCTCTCGCCGGAGGAGCAGCGAGCCGTGGTCGCCGCCGTGCCGCGGCCGCTGGCGGCCGGCGAGGACGGCCCCCGCGCCGCGCGGGCTCCACGCCTCGCCGACGAGCCGCGGCCGCCCGCCGGCGGCCTTCCCCCCGGTGACGCGGAGCGCAAGGCTTTCGATGCGCTCGCGGAGCTCGGCGACCCGCCGCCCTCCGGCCCGGCGCTGGAGCCGGCGCCTAACGACGAGCCGTTCACCTGGGACGCCGGCCACGACCGCCCGGCCGGCCCCGAGCCGTCCTCGGGCGCCTGACGACGCACCCGGGCTTCACGGGCCCACCACGCGAGGAGACGAGAGTGGCCAACGAAAGCAGCCGGGTCGCGTTTCTGGGGCCCGAGGGCACGTTCACGGAAGAGGCGCTGCTGGCCGACCCGCCGGCGGGCGAGCTCGCACCGTTCCCCTATCCCTCCATCCAAGAGGTGATGCAGGCGGTGGCGAGCGGCGAGGCCGAGCTCGGCATCGTGCCCATCGAGAACTCGCTCGAGGGTTCTGTCACCCGGACAATCGATCTGCTCGCCTTCGGCTTCGACGAGCTGACGATCGTGCGCGAGGTCACCCACGCGATCCGCCACCAGCTCATCGCTCGCGCCGAGGTGCGCCTGGACGAGGTCACCAAGGTGGTCAGTATCCCCATCGCCTACGGGCAGTGCCGCAAGTTCATCCAGGAGCATCTCGCCACCGTCGAGCACGAGGCCACCGATTCCACCGCAGAGGCCGTGCGCCGCGTGAGCCGCGTCGACCGCCCTTGGGTGGCCATCGGCACGCGGCTCGCCGCCGACCTCTACGAGTGCACCGTGGTCCGCGACGATATCGAGGACTCGCTCGACAACCGCACGCGCTTCGTCTACCTGGCACGCACCCCGGCGCCGCAGGATCTGGAGGCTCCCTACAAGACCAGCATCGTCTGCGGCATCGGCGCCGATCAACCCGGCGCTCTGCTGCTCATCCTCAGCGAGTTCGCGCATCGCTACGTGAACCTCACGAAGATCGAATCTCGCCCCTCCAAACAAGGCCTCGGCGACTACATCTTCCTCATCGACATGGAGGGCAGGCGCAGCGACCCGCCGATCGAGCAGGCGCTCTCGTGCCTCGCCTGCAAGTTGCCGTGGGTCAAAGTGCTGGGCTCCTACCCCGCCTGAGCCTGTGGCAGAGCGCTCAGACGCAGCGGTCGCCGCCACGCCCAAGCGCTCGTTCTTCGTGCGTCGCGTCGAGGCCACGGTCCAGTTCGAGGTCTTCTTTGTGTCGGCGGTCGCGACTATCATCCTGGTGCGCGCGATCCTCGCGGCCACCGGGTGGCCGCAGCTCGGCGGCGGCAAGATCCACTTCGCCCACCTGCTCTGGGGCGGCCTCGGCATGCTCATCGCCATCATCCTCTTCCTCGCTCTCGAAGGAAGGCTCTGGACGACCCTGGGGGCGCTCGCCGCGGGCATCGGCTTCGGTCTCTTCATCGACGAGCTGGGCAAGTTCATCACGTCGGACAACGACTACTTCTTCCGGCCGGTCATCGCCATCATCTACGTCATCTTCGTGGGGCTCTTCTTCCTCTTCCGCTGGCTGGGCAGCATCAAGCACCTCTCCCCGCAGACAGCGCTCGTCAACGCGTTCGACCTGGCGAAGGAGGCCGTGCTGCGCGACATGGACGAAGGTGAACGAACCGACGCCCTCGTCCTGCTGAGCCGCGCCGACCAGGCGGATCCCGTGGTCATCGCCCTCGGCGACATGCTGCGCTCGCTCGAGATGCCGGAGAAGCCCAATCCGTCGCCGCTGCAGACGGCGAAGCGCTGGCTCTCGGCTCTCTACGGCCGGCTGGTCGCCCGCCGCTGGTTCAGACTCCTGGTCGTGGGCTGGTTCGTGGTCATCAGCCTCGCCGGTCTGCTCGGCGGCCTCGGTGTGTACCTGGACCCGGCCAACGTCACCTTCGTGGAGGCCGGGTTCACGATCACCGGCCTCGTGGTCGGGGTCCTCGTGGTGATCGGCATCGTCCGCGGCAGGCACTCGCACCTGGTGGCCTATACCTGGTTCGAGCGCGCCGTGCTCGTCAGCATCCTTGTCGGGGAGTTCTTCGAGTTCTACGAGAACCAGCTCGGCGCGCTTGTCGGCCTGCTGATCCTGCTGCTCACCTTCATCACCATCCGCTATATGATCGGCGAGGAGCAGAAGAAGCAGGCGGAGAGGCTGGCCTCAGACTGACCCGTACGGAGGTGCTCATGGAACGCGTGAAGTGCTGTGTGCGAAACGTGAGCGCCGACGACCGCGGCATGCTCGTCTTGCTCGCCGAAGAGACCCTGCATCCGCTGGCCGAAGGCTCCGGCCACCCGGAGCGCTACCGCACCGCCGAGCTGCTCGAGCTGCTGGAGCGGGCCGACGTGTTCGTCGCGGAGGCGGAGGGCGAGATGGCCGGCTTCGTCGCCGTCGAGGCTGAGGACGATGCGCTGGCCTTGCGCTGCGTGTGCGTGAGCCCGGCGTTCGAGGCCCGCGGCGTGGCCAATCAGCTCGTCGACTGGGCCGAGGGCGTGGCCATCGATCGCCGTCTGCTCCGGCTCACGGCGTTTGTGCCCGCCGGCGATCACCCCTCTCTGCGTTTGTACCGCGGCCACGACTTCGTGCGGGCCGCGACCCCCGAGCAGCCTGAGATGGTGCTCCTCGAGAAGCGCCTGCCCGCGCTCGAGGACTGAGAGCGGCGTGGACCTCACGCTCGTAGCCGTCCCGTATGACCTCGGGCGCGAGGGCGTGGGCAGCGGCCGCGGGCCCGCCGCGTATCTCAAGGGCGGAGCCGCGGAGGCGCTGCGCGCCCGCGGTCACGACGTTGAGGTCGTGACCGCCCGGCGCAGCGCCCCCTTCGGCAGCGAGCTCGAGGCCGTGCTCGACGTCGACGCCGCCGTCGCGGCTTTGGTGGCCGTCGCCGCAGCGGACGGCCGCCTCCCACTGGTGCTGGCAGGCAACTGCAACGTCACCCTTGGGGTGCGCGCCGGATTGCTGGCCGCCGGAGTCGACGGCGACCCTGCTCAGGGACGCTTGACCACCATCTGGCTCGACGCCCACGGAGACTTCAACACCCCGGAGACCACCGCGACCGGCTACCTGGACGGCATGCCCCTGGCGATGCTCACGGGGCGCGCCTTCCCAGAGACCTGGGTGAGCCTCGGCGGCCAGCCGCAAAGCGAGACGCTGACGTTGCACGCCGGCGGTCGTGACCTGGATCCGGCGGAAGCCGACGCCCTGGCGGCATCGCGCGTCACGGTGGTGAGCGGCGCCGAGGTGCGCGCGCGCGGCCTGGGCGAGGCGCTCGCGCCGGCGCTCGACGAGCTCGCCGGGCATGCCGGGACGGGCCGCCCGCCGGCGTACCTGCACGTCGACATCGACGTGCTCGATCCATCGGTGGCGCCGGCCGTCGGCTTCCCGTCGCTCGGCGGTCTCACGCTGGCCGAGCTGCTGGCGGCGCTCGAGATGACCGGCGCGCGTTTCGAGCTGCGGGCGCTCTCGCTGACGTCCTTTGCCCCCGAGAGCGCCGTCGGCGGGAGCACGCTGGAGTGCGGCATCACCGTCCTGGCGGCCGCGGCTGAGGTCGCTGCCCGCCTTCCGGCCGCCACGCGACGCTGAACCCGCGGGCGGGGCGGGCGGCGGCCCTTCCGGCCGCCGCCCGCCCCGCCCGTCACGCGTCAGTCCCGCCCGTCACGCGTCAGTGATAGACGTAGAGCTGCTCGCCCACCCAGGACTGGTTGTAGGTCCAGTCGGCCACCCACAGCGGCTCGCGGATGCAGCCGTGGCTGGCCGGATACGGCGGCACCGGCGCATACCCGTGGATGGCGAAGTCGCCGACGAAGCCCATCGTGCGCAGCAGGATCCCGCCGAACCCCGAGGTGGTGTACGGGTGTTTCTGCTGGATGTGGAAACTGCCCTCCGGCGTGTTGCCCGTGGCCCCCGTGGACACCGCGATGAGGCCGTAGACGGCGCCGTTCTTGACCACCATCAGGATCTGCCGGCCCTTGTCCACCTCGAGGTGAGTGGACGGCCCCGAGTGGCGCGGCTTGACCGGCTTGGCGCCGTCGAGCTTGCGCCAGTCGTCGCTGTCGAACACGTAGGTACGCGACAGGCCATACGCCTTCTGGAACGCCA
Organism: Actinomycetota bacterium; assembly: GCA_026392265.1. GTDB lineage: Bacteria > Actinomycetota > Thermoleophilia > UBA2241 > UBA2241 > CAIXSE01. Next base: position 1,822 of record JAPLCL010000190.1, on the reverse strand, counting down.
TGACGGCGTCGGCGCACTGCGCATTGAAGGTGGTGCCGATATACGGCACGCGGATATGGAGACGCGACAGCGCCGTGAGAAGCCCGCGCACGCGGGACCCCGACGAGCCGGTCGCGACCCGCTCCCCCTTCGCCCGCACGGTCGACTCGAGGCGGCGCGCGCCGAAGCCGTCGGCGCCCGGCAAGGACAGCGTCACGATGAACTTGTCGACGCCGCGGAGCGGAACCTGCAACACGGCTTTGCCGGCGCGCACCGCGGCCTTGACCGTCGCGACGGCCGCGCCACGGTGCTCGACGACGGCGGTGATGACGCCGGCGTAGGTGGCCGGCTCGACCTTGACCGCATACTGGAGGCTGAGAAACGGGACCGCCGTGCCGTGCGTGACGGTGACCTTGGGCTTGACCACCAGGCGCCGCGCCGCGCTCTGCGTACCATCGGCGAGCAGGCGGGCGACGATGTCGCCGCTGCCCCGCGGCGTGATCTGGACGCTGAAGGCGCCGGAGCCATCGGTCACCGCCGTGGCCGCGCGCACGCCGGCCAGCGCCACGGCCACGTCCTGACCGGCGACGGCCGGCGTGACCACGCCCGAGACCGTGACGACGTCGCCGAAGACGACGGTCGCCGGCGTGATCACGCAGGTGATACTGGACGCCGGCGAAGGCTCCGGAGTCGGGGTCGTGGTCGGCGATGGCTCGGGCGACGCCGCCGCCGCGGCGTCTGCCGCGGGCAGCAGCGTCGCGCAGAGCGCGACGAGGACGGCCGCGGCCAGCAGACCGCGGCGATGGCGGGCACGGGGACGAAGAGTGCTCTGGCGCATACGTAGGCTCCTGGTCTCGCGCGGGGGCGCGTGGCTGATCGTCCGGGGAGGGTAGCACGGACTGCGCGCGGCGGTCGAGCCGGTGCGATACCATGAGACCCGCTGACCACTACCGCGAGGAGTCACGATGCTCGACGTGAAGATGGTGCGCGCGAATCCTGACGAGGTCCGCCGGGCCCTCGAGCGGCGCGGCGACTCCACGTCGTCTCTCGACGAGTTCCTCACCCTCGAAGAGGAGCGCCGCCGGCTGCTCACCGACGTCGAAAGCATGCGCGCCGCGCGCAAGCGCGCCAGCGACGAGATCGCCGTGGTCAAGAAGGCCGGCGGTGACGCCGAACAGGCGATCGCCGCCATGCGCTCGCTGGGCGAGACCATCAAGGAGCGCGAGGCCTCGCTGGGCGAGGTCGAGGAGCAGCTCAAGGCGATGCTCCTCGAGATCCCCAACATGATCCTCCCCGGTGTCCCCGACGGCGGCGAAGAGGATTCGGTCGTGCTGCGCCACGTGGGCACGCCCCGCGAGTTCGACTTCGCGGTCAAGGACCACCTCGACCTGGGCAGCGCCCTCGACATGATCGACATGGAGCGCGGTGCCAAGGTGAGCGGCTCGCGTTTCGCCTACCTCAAGGGCGACCTCGTGCTGCTGCAGTTCGCCCTCGTCCGGTACGGCCTCGACATCGTCGGCGCCAAGGGCTTCCGCCCCGTCATGCCGCCGGTGCTCGTGCGTGAGGAAGCCATGTTCGGCACGGGCTTCTTCCCCACCGACCGCGCCCAGGTGTACGAGACCGTCGACGGCGACTGCCTGGTGGGCACCAGCGAGGTGCCGCTGGCCGCCATGCACATGCAGGAGTTCCTGGAGGCCGAGAAGCTGCCGCTGCGCTACGCGGGCTATTCCAGCTGCTTCCGCCGCGAGGCCGGCGCCGCCGGGCGCGACACGCGCGGCATCCTGCGCGTGCACCAGTTCGACAAGCTGGAGATGTTCAGCTTCTGCCTGCCCGAGCAGGGCGC
>JAPLCL010000403.1 GCA_026392265.1 Actinomycetota bacterium | reverse complement strand
CTTACCGCCGCCGCCGCCCGCGCGCAGGTCGACGACATGTGCCGCAGGCTCCTTTCCAACCCGATCATCGAGGACTACACCTTCACGATCAGCGAGGGCTGAGGGATGAGCTCCGCGCCCGTGCGCTTCGGCGTCGTCGTGTTCCCCGGGAGCAACTGCGACGCCGACGCCCATCATGCCGTCTCGACCTTCTCCGATACCAGCGTGCAGTACCTGTGGCACAAGGACACCGACCTTAAGGATGTCCAGGCCGTCATCCTGCCCGGCGGCTTCAGCTACGGCGACTACCTGCGTTGCGGAGCCATCGCGCGCTTCAGCCCCATCATGCAGTCGGTCATCGACTTCGCCAATGAGGGCGGCCTGGTAATGGGCATCTGCAACGGCTTCCAGACCCTGGTCGAGGCCGGCCTCCTGCCCGGCGGCCTCATCCGTAACACCGGGCTCAAGTTCGTCTGCCGGTACGTCAACCTGCGCGTCGAGACCATCGACACGCCATTCACCAGCGCCTGCGAGACCGGCGAGCTGCTGCGTATCGTCGTCAAGCACAATGAGGGCAACTACACGGTCGACCCCGGCACGCTTGCGCGCATGAGGGCCGACGACCAGATCGTGCTGCGCTACGTCAACGCCGCCGGCGAGCGCGCCGAGGGCGCCAACCCCAACGGCGCCCTCGACGATATCGCCGGCGTCTGTAACGAGGCACGCAACGTCTTCGGTATGATGCCGCACCCGGAAAACTCCGTGGAGGCCGCGCTGGCCGGCGGCTCTGACGGGCGCAAGCTGTTCCAGTCGATCATCGACACCGTGCTGCGCACCGCGGAGGTGCCGTCATGAGCAAGCGCGCCACGCTCGAGGCCGCCATCAAGCTCGGCCTCACCGCGGACGAGTACGTGCACATCTGCGCGATCCAGGAAGGCGAGCCGACGTATGTCGAGCTCGCCATCTACTCGCTCATGTGGAGCGAGCACTGCAGCTACAAGCACTCGCGCCCTATCCTCGGCCGCTTCCCCACCACGGGGCCGCGCATCCTGCAGGGCCCCGGCGAGAACGCCGGCATCATCGATGTCGGCGACGGCTGGGCCGTAGCCATGAAGGTCGAGAGCCACAACCACCCGTCGGCTGTCGAGCCCTTCCAGGGCGCCGCCACCGGCGTCGGCGGAATCGTCCGCGACATCTTCACGATGGGCGCGCGGCCGTGCGTGAGCATGGACTCGCTGCGCTTCGGCGAGCTCACCGAGCCGCGCCAGCGCTTCCTGCTGGACGGCGTCGTCGGCGGTATCGCCCACTACGGCAACTGCCTCGGCATCCCCACGATCGGCGGCGAGATCTACTTCGAGCCAAGCTACGAGGGCAACTGCCTGGTCAACGCCATGAGCGCCGGCATGATCCGCACCGACAACATCGTGCGTGCCATCGCCAGCGGCATCGGCAACCACGTCGTCCTCATCGGCTCCAAGACCGGCCGCGACGGCATCGGCGGCGCCAGCGTACTCGCCAGCCAGGAGTTCGACGAGACCCTCGAGGA
>JAPLCL010000231.1 GCA_026392265.1 Actinomycetota bacterium | reverse complement strand
CTGCGAGGAGGCCGGCTGCGCCATCTTCGGCCCGGTCTCCAACACGAACACCAGGAAGACCGTGCCGTGGAACCTCGGCAAGGCGCTGACCTTCGTCAAGGCCTGCACCGAGATCGCCAAGATCCCCGTGCACCCGAACGTCGGCATGGGCGTCGGCGGTGTGCCGATGTTCGAGACTCCGGCTGTCGACGTGGTGACGCGCTGCAGCGCCGCGATGATCGAGTTCGGTCACGCGGACGGGTTGTAGGTTGGTACGGGTGACCCCGCCGGCATGCACATTGCGCATCTGCTGGCCTCGTCAATGGGTGGGATCCGGGCCGCCGGAGATCTGGTGGCAAGGATGCAGCTCAGCAAGAAGATGAGGATCACGGAAGCCAAGCAGTATGTGGCCGACAAGCTCCACGTGACCCCGCTCGACCTGTCCGACCCGACGATGATGCGCCAGCTCCGGCAGGATCTGGACATCGGCGTGATCACGGGCGTGCCGGGCATCGCCAAGGGTCTCGCGGCCAAGGCGCGTATCGCCGAGCTGCTCGACATCGAGATCAACTGCGTCGAGCAGTTCAAGAAGAAGACAGGGCTTCACTACTGATCGGCGTAGCCCTGGTGAGCGGCCCGCGAGGGCGGCCCCGGCGCCCTGCAGGACGCCAGGGCCGCCCGTCTCAGGCGCGAGCCGTGTTCACACAGCCTCGAGCCACGCTTCGTAATCGGGGTCGGCGGCGTTGTTCTGGAAGCGCCGGATGCGGTTCATGCCGTACTCGTAGAAGTCAAAGTCGAGCTTCGACATGCTCGCCTGGATCATCGCCCAGATGCTCCACCACAGGTCGGCGACCAGCTTGTGCAGCTGCATGCGTGCGTAGCGATGCTCGTCCATCCCGCCGCAGTAGGCGCTGAGCACGAGCTTCTCTTCGGCGACGCTGAGAGGGTGCTCCACGCAGAAGTCGCCGAGATCGAAGTACGGGTCGGTCATGCCGCCGTACTCCCAGTCGATGATCCACATCTTGCCGTCGGGCGCCAGGATGAAGTTCTCGCTGAGCAGATCGTTGTGGCAGGCGGTGAAGGCGGGCTGGTCGCGCTGCATGGCGACCTCGATGCGCCGGCCCTGCTCGAGCATCCAGTCGGTCTCCTCGGGCCGCGACGCGTTGACTTCCTGTGCCATGCGCAGGTAGTCGCGGACCATGTCGAAGAGGCGGATCTCGTTGGTGAAGACCGCCTTGTCGTGGTAGGTGCGCATGGCCGCCACGACCTTTTCGAGGCGGTCGGGGTGACCGGCGAGCGACTCGGGATGCATGGTCTCGCCCTGGATGAACGGGACGACCGTGCAATCGCCGGGCTGGATCACGTGAAGCAGGGGTGGGGTGACGCCCGCGGCGGCCGCGGCGGCGTGGTTGTGGAGCTCGCGAGTGCGGTCGATGAAGGTCTCTGTGCCGTCACCGGGGATGCGCAGGACGAACCTGCCGGCGCCTTGGGCGCCCGGGTCTCCGGCGACGGTGACGAGGTAGTTGCGGTTGGTGATACCCCCCCCGAGTACCTCGACGTGGACATCCTTGCCCTGCCAGTCGTCGATCCTCGCGATCACGTCGTCGGCGCTGATGGGCTCTGTCATGTCGGTTCCTTCGTTCGTTCGATTGCGACAAGAACGGCCGGGGTCCCTCGCGCCCCCGGAGGAGCATATGCGAGGGACCCCGGCCGCGTCAGCTGGTCACCGTGGTCAGGAGACCGGCACCTCGAGGCCCATTCCGGCGAGGTCGCTGCGCACGTCGTCCATCGCCTTCTGGTACTCGCGGTTCACGATCTGCTTGGTCTTCGCGTCGTAGACATCCTGGAAGGTCATGCCCTTGTCCGGGTCCTTCAGCTTGTCAGCGAAGAGCAGGAACAGCTTCTGCGCGATCTTCTCGGCCTCGGCACGCGTGAGTTTGGCCGCCGCAAGGCCCATCTCGGCGTGGAACTTGTGATCGTCCGGCACCAGTGAGTCGGACTGCACGGCCATGGCCGGGTGCCCGGAGAACACGTTGCCGCCGGAGGTCACGATGGCGAGCATGTAGCAGGCCATCTCGTAGTGGTACTGCTTTGTGCCCGAGCCGCCGCCCAGGTACGGGAGGTTGACCATCGGGTAGCCCATGTTGCGGCCGATGGCGGCGTTGGACATGGCGACCGCCCAGATGAGCGGCTTGGTGGAGGAGAGGTGCAGCTTGCTGTGCAGCGGCGCGTTGTAGTGGTACGTGCCGCGGAAGATCAGGTTGCCCATGATCATGTAGCACGTAGCCGTGACGGCGACGCCCTCGGCGCCGCCGGCATAGCCGCCGAACAGCGGCGTCGACGTGGAGCCGATGTTGGCGCTGATGCTGTTGTAGAAGGCCACCTTCTGCAGTGCCTCGTAGCCGACCACCATCTCAGACAGGAAGTCGATGAGGAAGCCGTCGCTGGGGCGCAGGCCGAAGTCGGGGTAGCTGGCCGCGAACATCGAGGCCGGCTGGGAGGCCGCGGAGATGCCGTTGATGATCGGCAGGCCCGAGCGGCCGGAGCGGCGGATGCCCTCTCGCGCCAGGCGCACCGTCTTGCAGGCCGCGAGGATCTCCTG